>CBFDEA010000040.1:0-8566 GCA_965603695.1 uncultured Rhodospirillaceae bacterium
AACCAAACTGGCCCCGGCCCTGATCTTGGCGTAGGCATCGGCACCGCTGGCAATGCCGCCGACGCCGATCAGCGGAATTTTCCCCGCCGTCAATTGATACATCTGCCCGAGCACCCGAGTCGAAGGTTCGAACAGGGGCCGCCCGCTCAAGCCACCGGCCTGGCTGGCATTGCCGTCTGTAAGGCCTTCCGGGCGGGCGATTGTGGTGTTGGTGGCGATCAGGCCGTCGATGCCCGTGGCCACGGCGACGTCGGCGATATCGGCCTTGTCCTGGTCGCTTAAATCCGGGGCGATTTTCAATAATAAGGGCGGCGGATTTTCAGGCACCGCCTGGGCCCGTGCCGCCAGCACGGCGGCGAGCAAGTCCTGCAAAGGCTCGCGGCCTTGCAGGGCGCGCAGGCCCGGGGTGTTGGGCGAGGAGACATTGATCACAAGATAGTCGGCCAGGGCCGCGAGTTTGCCGATGCCCAGGCGGTAATCTTCGTTGGCATCGAGGCTGTCCTTGTTCTTGCCCAGATTGACCCCGAGGATGCCTGTGCGCGGGCGCGCTTGCAGGCGCGCGGCGACCGCCTCCATGCCGTCATTGTTGAAACCCATACGGTTGATGACGGCACCGTCACCGGGCAGGCGGAACAGCCGTGGCCGCGGATTGCCCGGTTGCGGCTTTGGCGTCACCGAGCCGATTTCGACGAAGCCGAAGCCTTGGCCCAGCATGGCGTCGGCGACTTCTGCATTTTTATCGAAACCGGCGGCCAGACCGACCGGATTTGCGAAAGTCCGTCCCCACAAGGACTGCTCGAGGACCGGGTCGGCGAAGGTTGCCGGGGTTGGCACTAGCCTTAAGCGCAAGGCCTTGATGGCGAGGCCGTGCGCCGCTTCGGGATCGAGCATCTTGATAAACGGCGCGGCCAGGCAGTACAGGTCAATCATCGCCGAGGGACCATGCCGGGATGCCTTCGGGAAAAACATGGATGCCGTCATCGCCGAGCGGCAGGTCGCGGGCGCTGATCACCTTGCTGACATTGAGGGGCCCATAAAGATGGGGAAACAGTTGGCCGCCGCGCGATGGCTCCCACTTCAGGTCTTCGCCAAGGCTGGCCGCTTCGACACAGATCAACAGCAGGTCGGGGACGCCGGCGCGGTGGCGGGCGGCACTTTCGGCCAGTTGTTCGGCGTTTGAAAAATGCATGAAGCCGTCGGCCAGATCGTCGCCACTACCGCAGTACTGACCCGACGCTTCGGCGGCTTGCCAATCCTGACGCTTGCACATATGGAAAATCAACGACTCAGGCATACGCCGACACTACCAGCGGCCCTAAAAGCGATCAACTCTGAACGGCTGCAGATCGAGGGCCGGGGTCCGCCCGGCAACCAGATCGGCGATACTACGCCCGGTAATGACGCTGCCCATCAAGCCCGCGTGGCCGTGGCCGAAGGCGAACAGGGCATTGTTGAAATGCGGCGAGGCGCCGATCACCGGCAGGCTGTCGGGCAATGACGGGCGCATGCCCATCCACTCGCTGTAGCCCGCCGTATTGACGCCTGGGAAAATCCGCTTCAGGTGTTTAAGCAAAACCCGCGCCCGGTCGTAATTGGGCGGCGCGTCGAGGCTGGCAAATTCAGCCGTACCGGCGACCCGCAGGCCCGGCTCGATACTGGTGATGGCGAACTTGCAATCCCCCGACATCACCGGATAGGTCAGGTTCAGGCCGGGACCTGGAAGGGTCAGATGATAGCCTCGTTCGCCGACCAATGGCACTTTTGAGCCGAGCCGGGCTGCGAATTTCGCCGACAGCGCCCCGGCGGCGACGACCAGCACGTCGAGTTCCAGAGTCTCGCCGTCGCAGATCAGGCGGCTCGGGCCATCGGCGCCGATTTCAATGTCGCGGACTTCATGCTTGAGGATCGTCCCGCCGTTGGCAAGGAACTCGGCGGCCAGGGTCTCGACCATCAAAAGCGGGCTGGCAACCTGGCCGTTCTCGGGCGTGAAGATGGCGTTTTCGCAGGCCGCTGAAATTCCCGGTGCCATTTCCTGAATTTGTCCGGCCCCCAGAACCTCGGCGACGCCACCGTGCTGGCGGATGATCTGCCAGTCGCCTGCGGCCTTGTTGAAATTCTTCTGACTTTCGTAGGCGTAGATGATGCCGCGCTTGCTGATCAGATGGCCTGCCCCCATGGAGCCGAAAAACGACTGGAAGTCGCTGACGCAATTTTCATGCAGGGCCCTGAGCGCCTTCGACGAAGCGCCACTGCGGGCACGGCTACCAGCGAGGATAAAGCGCAGGAACCAGGGCGTCAGTGCCGCCATGTCGCGCCAGCGTATCGACAGCGGGCTTAAGGGATCGAGCAACCAGCCCGGCACGTTCCACATGGTCCCGGGCATGGACAGCGGCACGCAGTAGGTCGGCACCAGCAGTGCCGCATTGCCGAACGAGCAGCCCTGGCCGGGGTCGTCCCGGTCGACGACGGTGACCTGATGGCCGTCGCGCTGCAAATGAACGCCACACGCCATGCCGACGACGCCGGCACCGATAATGGTGACTTTGCGATTTGATCCGGGTGTCGGGTTCATGGTGTTGGAATCCTTGAAATTTCACAGCCGATTGGGCCATATTCAGAGACTAAAATCCAATCCTTTTAACGCGACTGATATTCTTCAGGTAGAATTCAGCAAGAACTGATAGACACCCCCTATTGTTTTTTTTCAGGAGCATCCGCAGCCATGACCCGCATCATCGCCCTCGCCTTCATCGTCTTCGCCTTAAACGTCCCCGCAGCCCAGGCCATTAGCCTGAACCCGCTTTCGGCAATTAAAAACGCCGTCGAGGCCGCCGTCGAAGACCGCAGTTCCGAAGACATCGCCAAGGACCTGGACCTGAAGGCCAAGATCACCGCCAAAATTGTCGATAAAATGGGCTCCGACGTTTTCTCGCTCAACACCGATGTCTACGAACAGGACGTCATGCTCACCGGGGCCGTCGAAAACCCCCGCCTGAAAGCCATGGCCGCAAGCTTTGCCAGGTCCATCAAAGGCGTCAAGAAGGTCCATAACGAGATCATCGTCATCAAGGGCATCGATCAGGACAAGGGAGCGGCGGAAAACTTTATCGATGATTCGGTGATTGAAGGAAAAATCAACGCCCTGCTGCTTGATGCCAAGGGCGTCAACGTCACCAACTTCCGCTGGCGCGCCGTCGGCGGTCACGTCTTCCTGTTCGGACGGGCCTTCACCAAGGCCGAAGTGAGCAAGGCCGTCGGCGTCGTCAAAGCCATCAAAAACGTCGTCTCCGTCAAAAGCGTGGTCAAGGTCGTACCTGAATAAAACGAAAAAACCGGCCCCTTTTACGGGGGCCGGTTTATTTAGACAGGGAGGGCGTAGGACCGGCAACGGCTCAGTAGGGCAACCGAGCAAGCAGGGGGGAAAGCTTCCGATCCATGACCTTGAGAACAAGTGTAGGGCCGAATTGGCCCACCGTCGTATCACGCCTGTTCAACTTTCCGTGAAATTCTGTTAGCCGCCGATTTCCAGCTTGCCGTGGTAGCGACTGACGAAATAGCGTTTATCCTTGGCCCACAAACAGCGCCCACCGTTCGGCGTGACCTCGAAATAATCGCCGTGGCGGGCCATCTTGTAAGCTTGCGTACAGCCCCAATAGGTGATCGCGAAGCCGTCGCCGGTCGCCCGGATCGGCCCGACCGAATCGCGGCTGACGGTGATCTTGGCGAGGCTGCGATCGAAGCACTGGCCTAACCTTTCATGGCGGCAGCCGCGTTGCTTGCTATCGGTGACTTTGACATGATCTATCTGGCCGTCGGCGACCAGGAAACCGTCATCATCCAACATCTTACAACCATCATCGGGGGGGATTTGCGAATGCGCGAATTCGCAGGAAAACCAGGCCCCCTCCACATCCATGACCTGGCCTTCGGGAACCCCGGCGCTGAACGCCAAGCGGCCAAGGCCAAGGACCAGCAAGGACAGCATCAGAAATACCTTCATAGGGCCTCCAGTTCAGGCCAATCAAGATGACGCCTGAAGATTTCAACAGGCGCCCCCATGGGGCGTGCCAAGGCCACGGCGGCGCGCCAATCCGGGGCCGGGTCGAACAGATCGAAGCTCCAGCAATCGCCATCGTCCTGGCCGTGCAGGAAGGCGATGTTTAAGGGATCGAGTTCGAAGGCGAAGCCGTCAAGCGGTTCGCGCAGACCCTTGCCGATGGCCTTGATATAGGATTCCTTGAGCGTCCAGAACGAGAAGAAGATGCCGCGGCGGTCCTGTGCGGAAGCGCTTTTGTAAGAGGCCACCTCAGGGGATGAGAACTTTTTTTCGGCAATGGCATCAAGCTTGCCGGTGCGTTGCTGCCATTCGACATCAACGCCGATAGCGTCCCCTTTGGTCAGCGCGCAGGCAACCAGACCACTGGTATGGGACAAATTGAAACGCAGTCCAGTGGCATCGATACCGGGGGCCGGTTCCGGGCGACCATGGGGACCGATGACAAAGTGCCAGTCCGCCGCCGCGACCGTGCTGAAATGAGCCAGCATCTTGTGGCCCAGGATATGCGCCGCCAGATATTCCAGACGGCTGGGGGCGTCGCTAATGCGCTCACTGCGCCGTTTTTCCTGGTCGGATAAAACCGCGCGCAGCCGCTCTATCCCAGGCGCATCGGCCCGGCTTACGGGCAATGTCCAGACATGGCCCTGACCGCGCTGAAGGTCTGTCAAATTTCCACCCTTTTATAATTTTGCCAAGTCACCATATTCTCATCTAGAGTGCGCTTCAAATATACAATAATCAGGCGACTTCATGAAACTGCCATCACTCAATCTTTATCGCCATTTCCTCGACGGCATCCCTTTGTATCTGGCCCGATACTACTGGTGGGCTTACCTGTGGCCCGTTACCGTCTGGTTTTTCGATCACCAGTGGATTATCAACGCCATTTTGTTCGGCCAGTACCGCAAGCTGATGGGCGCGACCATGGCCCGCCTGAAGCTTGCCGATCATCAAAATACCCTGCAATTAACCTGTGTTTACGGGGAGTTAACGCCGAAACTGATCGAAACCGTCTCGCCCACACCGTTACATATTACCGACGCCGCACTGATTCAGCTTGAATTGGCAGAAAGCAAGGCGAGCCAGGAAGGTTCCTTGCTGGCGACCCGCATGAATGCCGAACAACTGGGCTACAAAAACGACAGCTTCACAACGGTGGTGCTGTTTTTTCTGCTTCATGAAATGCCCCCCGAGGCCCGCGTCAACGTTCTTCGCGAATGTATGCGGGTGATCCCCGCTGGCGGCACGTTGCTGGTCACCGAATACGCCCCCCTGCCAACCAACCACATCATTTATCGCTTCCCGCCAAGCCGCTGGCTGATTACCAAACTGGAACCGTTTTTGGATAGTTTCTGGCGCGAAGATGTCGGCGCATTGCTATGCGAGCACGGCAAGGCCTATGGCAAAATGGCCCGCATCGAATCTGACGAAAGAATCTTCGCCAATTTTTACCGGGTCACCGAATACAAAGTTCTGGCGCTGTAGTTCCGGGTCTTTTATTTTTCAATTTTGAAGCATCCAGAGCAATCCTGTAAGCTGCCCTTCAGAAACGCGGTATAATACTTATCGACAAATTAGGAGGAATAAATGGAACAATACGCAGACCTTCTCAAGCTCGGCTTTGTCGTCGTTCTGGTTTTGCTTGTCGGCTTGGTTCTGCGCTTGATGGATTTCGGCAAGAAGCGTGCAAAAGGCGACAAGAAATCAAAAGGAAAAGCCGGAAAAGAAGCCTACTTCCAGCAAGACGCCTATGTTGACATGGGCGGCGATGGCGGTGAGTGGGAAGACAGCGATATGTACGCCATGAAGGAAGGGAAGAAAAAAAGCCGCGGCATCCACGACGACGACAAGAAATCCAAAAAGAAAGATAAACAAGAAAGTTGGGACGACTATTAAGGCTCGGCAATCCCTGACTTTAGGCTCCCCTGGAGCATTAAGGCCGAGACGATCATTCATATTGGCGTCATTTCCATCTCGTAGCGCGTTCGCCTAGAACCATTCCTTGCCTTGGCCTATAGTGGCCGCAATGGAATGAAAGGCCGGGGCATGGCGATACCAGAAAAGAGCGCGTGGCCGAAATCCGTCGATGGAACGACGGATTGGCAACTGCTGTTCGAAGAAGAAGAAACGGGATTGATCGCCCTGACCGGGGCATGCACCACGCCTGAGCAGTTGAAACAACAAGCCGAAGCCATAATTCAGGCAATTTTCACGCGCAAGCAAGACGCATCGATCATCGCCAAGGTCAAAGGCTATCTCGATAAATTGATCCCGGCTAACCCCGACCCTGAACGGCTGCCGGTGATGCGCGGCGGCGTCGCCCAAATGCTCAGGAAAGTCAAAGACGACCGCATCAAAAAAGCCGCCGCCTTCGTCGAAAAAAAGGCGCGCCAGGCGGCACAGAAAAAACGCAAGAAGAAACCCAACCGGCGGGCCAACCCTGTCCTCGAATTCCTCCACAAAAACAACACCGCCATGGTGATTCTGGTTCTTATGCTGGGGGCGCTTGTGCCCTTGGGTATTTATCTGAGTGGGTTAAGCGCCCATGTCGGCCAAGTCGGGCAGGGCGATGTCAAAAAGCACATCTCCTGGATCAGAAAATATGTCAACTACCACATGCCCCACGACACCTGGGTTCTGCAATCGGTCAAGCAATCCAGCGACACACAGATATCGATAAACGTCCTGGTTACCGATCCCGACCATATTGACGCCATCCACGCCATGCGACTGATCACCCGGGTCACCGTCTTTGAACCAGTATGCCCCGCCGCGGGTTCGGGCATTAAGGATATCCTCAATATGGGCTGGACCGTGTGGGTCACCCTCAACAGCCCCGATGAGATGCTGACCGGCGGCACCTGTAAATATGAGCCATAAAGGAAACGTGAAAATGCCCCCATACTATCTGATCGTCGATGTTCAAATTGACGACATCGACGAATACCGGAAATACATGGAACGGGCCAAGCCTGTTGCCGAAAAATACGGCGGGGAGTATCTGGTGCGTGGCGGCGACTTCAAGGTTTTGGAGGGCGATTACTTCAGCCCGCGCAGATTGGTCCTGGTCCGCTTTCCCGACAAGCAAACCTGTGAGAACTTTTACAACGATCCGGCCTATCAGGAAGCCCGCGCCTTTCGCCTGCCAGTCAGCGACATGACCATGATTGGCGTCGAGGGATTCGAGTGAAGCGCCGATAAATGACCGATATTCACGGGTTTAGCTGTACCGACTGCGGCAAGTGTTGCCTTGAAGGGGCCGGTCGCTTGCCGGTCGTGGAGCGTGATATCGCCCTGTGGCAAGAGCATGCCCCGCAGGTCCTGGACTATGTAAAATACACAGGTCCTGCGGGCAAACGGAGCGGAGAAATGGGCCGGAGCAAGCACAGCACCCGCTGTCTCTGGATTAAAAAATTTCCCGGCCGGGACCAATACTACTGCCGGATTTACCAGTGGCGGCCGCAAGTCTGCCGCCGCTACCCGACATCGCTCGAACATGCCCGCCTGACCGATTGTCCGGGAATTGATTAAACGCAGTATTGAACCATATCTTGCCAGTAGCATGTTCACCTCCACATAGCAGAAGTCAATGCGTGTCCTCGGTGATCGCCGGTCTTAGGCAGAACCATCCTTTATACATTTCTTTATATCAATTTTGACTAAGAAGACGTTTTAATAGCAGCGAAACACATTTATATTAGATAATCGGAATATAAAATAAATAGAATTTAATGATGAATAACAGCTTCCCTGAATCACGTATTAAAGACTTTCAAACGCGCCTGAACAGTCATCCAATTTACACTGCATTAAAGGACATGGAAGACTTGCAGGTTTTCATGAGCCATCATGTCTATTCAGTCTGGGACTTTATGGACACCACGCGGGCATCCTTCCGCACGTCGTTTCATCAACGAAATCGTAATTGAAGAAGAAAGTGATGAGGCTCTTCCTGATGCTAATGGTAAGGCGACATATGCGTCGCATTTTGAGTTGTATTGTAGCGCAATGGAAGAAATTGGTGCTGACGCATCTATCGCCAAATCATTTGTTAATGCATCCGTTCAAAATGGAATCCGAACAACTCTAGACACCGTGAGCATACCTGTTGCTGCAAAAAAGTTTGTGGCAACGACATTTGATTTTATCGATACAGGTGCGCCCCATATAGTAGCAGCGGCTTTTGCATTGGGCCGGGAGCATATTATTCCCACCATGTTTCGTTCATTTCTCAAGGACATTAAAATCACGGAAGAACAGGCTCCTATTTTTCATTTCTATCTCAATCGTCATATTCATTTGGATGCCGATTTTCATGCGCCATTATCGCTGTTGCTATTGAACGAATTTTGCCAATCAAGTCCTCATCATATAGATGAAGCCGTAACCGCAGCAGAGAAAGCCGTCGATGCACGTATTACCTTTTGGGATGGCCTGTTAGATCAGATCCAAAATCGTTAGATTGTCCGGGGATTGATCAAGGGCGCTCGTAAGCCTTTGATCCGGCGA
>CBFDEA010000041.1:0-8400 GCA_965603695.1 uncultured Rhodospirillaceae bacterium
CACCGTGGCACCGCCGGTGACGATATCGCCACCGGCATAAACGCCGGCCATTGATGTAGCAAGGTTCTCATCGGTCTCGATATAGCCCCATTTGTTGAGCGCCAGTTTCGCGGTCTGGCCGATAATCGGATTGGCGTTGGTGCCGATGGCGTAGACGATCATGTCGGCCTCGAACTCGAATTCGCTGCCGTCGATGGGAACCGGACGGCGCCTGCCCGAGGAGTCAGGCTCGCCAAGTTCCATGCGGATGCAGCGCATGCCGCGGACGTTGTTTTCGCCGTCGCCAAAAATCTCGACCGGCGCGGCCAGCCAGTGGAACTCTATGCCTTCTTCCTCGGCGTGCGCGATCTCCTCGGCCCGGGCCGGACTTTCAGCCTTGGTGCGGCGGTAGACGCAATGGACATTTTTGGCACCCAGCCGCAAGCACACCCGCATGGCATCCATGGCGGTGTTGCCCGATCCGATCACGGCGACTCTTTGACCCAGGTGCAAGGGCGTGTCGTAGTCGGGGAATTCACCCGCATGCATTAAATTGCAGCGGGTCAGAAGTTCGTTCGCCGAAAGCACCCCATTGAGGGACTCGCCGGGGATGCCCATGAAACTTGGGTAACCGGCACCGGTGCCGACGAAAACAGCGTCGAAACCCATCTCGCCTAACATCTGTTCCAGGGTAAACAAGCGACCGACTAGGGTATTGCACTTTATCTTGACGCCGAGCTTGCTCAGGGCATCGATCTCGGCAGCGATAACATCGTTGGGCAGGCGGAATTCAGGGATTCCGTATCTCAGGACGCCGCCTGGTTTGTGGAAGGCTTCAAACAGCGTGACGTCGCATCCCGCCTTGGCCATGTCCGCCGCACAGGCGATGCCGGCAGGCCCGGAGCCGACGATACCAATCCGAAAACCGTTCGCTTCGATGTAGGGGATATTGCACCAGCCTTCGGCTATCGCCAGATCGCCGATCCAGCGCTCCAACCTGCCGATTGCCACCGGCTCCAACGTGTCGCCGACGGTGCAAACGCCTTCGCACTGATCTTCCTGGGGACAGACGCGACCGCATATGGCCGGCAGCAGATTTGCATCAGTCAGGACATCATAAGCGCCGCGGTAATCTTTCTCGACGATTTTGGCGATGAAGCCCGGAATGTCGATGCCGACGGGGCAGCCGGGAATGCAGGGAGTCTCGGGGCACATAAGGCAGCGCTCAGATTCTTTGAGGGCATCCTCCAGTGTGTAGCCAAGCGCAACCTCCTCGAAGTTCTTTATCCGCTCCTTGGGATTCTGGTGCAGGATCGGCGTGCGCTCTTGGGGGATGGTGCGGATGGTTTTTTTCTTCGCCATCACGACCTCGATTCTGTTGATGGAGAAGCTTCGGCCCTGAGACGACATGTCTCGGACCACCGCTTGGTGGCCTTTTCTTCTTCGTCTTTGAAGCGCTTCAGCCGATTCATCAGGTCGTCGAAGTCGACCTGATGGCCGTCGAAATCGGGTCCGTCGACGCAAGCGAACTTGATGCCATCGCCGATTTTAACCCGGCAGCCGCCGCACATGCCGGTGCCATCGACCATGATCGGGTTCAGGCTGACGGTCGTCTTGATACCGGAGGGTTGCGTCGTTTCGGCACAGGCCTTCATCATGACCGGCGGGCCGATGGCGACGACCTCGTCGATATCGGCGTGTTTTTCCATGGCCAGCTTGATGCCGTCGGTGACCAGCCCCTTGATGCCGACGGAGCCGTCGTCGCTGCAGATAATGAATTCGTCACAGTATTTCTTGAATTTGTCTTCCCAGAAGACCAATTCCTTATTGCGGAAGCCAATGACGCCAATGACATAGGCACCGCCCTCCTTGAAGGCGCGGGCCTGGGGGAAAACCGGTGCCACGCCCAGACCGCCGCCGACGCAAACCACTTTTCCAATATCACCGATGTGGCTCGGTGTGCCCATGGGACCGACAACGCCGAACAGCGTGGTCCCGACCTGGCAGCTCTGCTGCATCTCTTTCGTCGTCTTGCCGACCGCCTGGATGACCAGTGTCACGGTTCCCCGGGTACGGTCGAAGTCGGCAATCGTCAGGGGAATCCGCTCGCCGTGCTCATGGGCAATGACAATGACAAACTGGCCCGGCCTGGCTGCCTTCGCCATCATCGGGTGGGCGAATTCGAGCATGAACGTGACGTCGGAAAAATCGTCGCGGGCGACAATCCTGACGGCCGACTCATTATCGTCTGCGGGTATCAGATCGACGATTTCGGACGATGTATCTCTGTCGCGCGACTTGGCCCCCATTTGGGAATACCTCCAGCCCTGGCGATAACATATTGAACTACAATAGACTTCTGCTCTTGTCGGGCAATGATCTAAGTCAAATTTTTCATCTCAACGGGTGCGTCGTATTGCTGCCCATCCTTGGCGATTGTGTAGCCAGCTTCCTCAAGCGCCTGAATAATGTCTTTAGCCATGTCCTCTACCGGGGGGCGGCCTGATAAAAAACCGCTTGGGGTTATTTCCATGGCGCGCAAGTCTCCTGCCCTCAGGACCTTCTCGATTATTTTCTCTATATGATTGTCCACGACGACCCCCGTTGTTGTTGACACACGAACAGGCAGCGAACCGGGTTTCCCGGCGCGACTATCTAGCCGGATTTTCCGGGCAACTGCATTGACATAGATCACCCCCCGCAAACGACCGGCAGATGTGTTGCAACTCCCCGCATGACGGTCATGTCGCATATTGTCGGAAGCAGCGTTATTCGGCTTCGTTGAAGACGATAACCACGGCGTCCGGCTCCTGGGTGACGGTGTAGCTCATTTCCGCCAAATCCATATTATTGACGGTCACTTCGACACTCTGGTTGCCGAAGGTGATAACAGCATGATCGCCGTCAGGAGTGACAACGAGGTCGCTCTCCGAGAACTCATTTCCTTCGAAGCGCAATGCCTCGCCTTTGTGGTAATCGGTGACAGTGTCCGATCCGGACTGAGTACCGAAGACGAAGGTGTCTTCGCCGCCACCGCCGACGAGCACGTCATCGCCGCCTTCGCCAAACAGCACGTCATCGCCGCCTTCGCCCTTAAGGGTATCGTCGCCGGTGCCGCCATGAAGTTCGTCTTCACCGCCGCCGCCGCGTAGCAAGTCGCTGCCGGCTTCGCCATAGAGTACGTCTTCACCGCCTTCGCCCTTAAGGGTGTCGCTACCGGTACCGCCGTAAAGGACGTCTTCACCGCCGCCGCCGCGTAGCAAGTCGCTGCCGGCTTCGCCATAGAGAACATCGTCACCGGAGCCGCCTTTAAGGACATCGTCGCCGGCTTCAGCGCCGCTGTAGGAGACATTGATGACGGCCGCTGTCTCGGCGGTCTCGTCCGTACCGACTTCCGCAGCCGTCGCCTGGACGCCAATCTGGAAGTCGTCGGCGTATCCTTCGGGCAGTGTCACACTGAGGCCCTCAAGATCGTCGCTTTCCAGACTCCAGACTCCGTCGGCTTCGGTCCCGGCGGACAGGATCGCCCCTTCGGGCAGGCCGCTGAGCGTAACCGACAGGCTTTCGGAGGTGTCCGTATCGACCAAGGCAGCCGTGATATCGAGGGCCAGCGTCGCCGGCCCGGTTCCACCGCTGTCACCATAAAGGATATCATCTCCGGACTTGCCATCGATGGTGTCGTCGCCGCCGCCGCCATATAGGACATCATCGTCCTTGCCGCCTTTGATCTTGTCGTCGCCTGGCAGAATATCCGTGCCAAAGGTGACATCGGCAACGTCGAGTGTCGGCTGGTCGGCGACCGGCGTCACATTCAAGGTCACCGTGGCGCTATCGACGCCTCCACGACCGTCGGAAACCTGATAAGTGAAGGTGTCCGTGCCGCTGAAATTTTCATCCGGAAGATAGCTGTAGCTGCCGTCGGAATTGACAGTGATGGTGCCATGTAGCGGAGCGCCATCGGGATCGAGGGAGAACGTCAAGGCGTCCTGGTCAATATCGGTCGCCGTCAACTGCCCGCTTAAGGCGTTGTCCTCATCGGTCGTGCCGGTTTCGTCGAAGGCGACGGGTTCGGTGTTGATCGGTTGCGCCACTGTTTCCGCGACAACCGGCGCGTCGCGACGCGCTTCGGGTGGGGCCGTCGGGATGGTGGTCGCCGTCACCGTTTCGCCCGCTGCAGGCGGGACAACAACAGGAGCGACAGTTTCATCCGTGGCGTAGTCCTCGGCGACGACCTTAATGGTCTCCGTCGGTGTTTCGGCCTCCGGTTGACCGGCGGCTGTTTCGAAGGCGGCCAGTTCGTCGCTATCGGTCGTCTCGCTTTCGTCGCTGAGCGGCGCTTCTTCGGCCAGGACTTCTTCTTCGACAACATCACCCGCCAATGCTTCCTCGGCCAGTTCTTCTTCGGCGAAGCCTTCGAGCGCGGTTTGCTCGATGCCGTAAGGGTTGGCGTCACCGATATCAGGGAGATAGCCCAGGCTGTCGCCGAACTGTTTCAGAAGCTGTTCGGTGTCGACCGTGTATACGGCACCGGGCGCGGCGTTTAATCCAGCGACCCTTGTTCCCTGATGGGCGGCGTTGAGAACCTGAACGCCGTGGCCATTGCGGATAACCGCCTCGCCGACAAAGCCGCCTTCCTCTTCCATCATCACCACGCGCAGATTTGCACCGTCGGCAAGTTCGACACCCAGCTGGGTGCCGCGGATGCCGATGGTGGCGACGGGGGTGTCGATAACCATCGCCTCTGGGTCGGTCTTGGCGATCTCACCGCTAATGAAGGTAAAAATGCCTTCACTGATCGAAAGGCCGATAGAGCCTTCCTGGGACTGCGGATCGTAGACCATTTCATCCAGGGTGATACGCCCGTTTTCGGCCATTGAGAAGGCCGTCTGATCGGCCAGGACAAGGCCAACGGCACCGCCGGTAGCGGTGACGACTTCGTCACCCTGATAAACCGGAGATCCGACCGCCAGTTCAACGGCCAGACCATCGGCGCGAAAAGCGCTGACGCTGCCGCTCAGGCTATCGACATGACCAATGGGCTGCGCTGCATAGGCAGCCGCAAGATTCTGTGTAAAGTCAGTTGTGGGTACTGTGTTTGCCATTTTCTTTACCCCCGTGGCTGGTGGTTGATCTGGGGAAAAGGCTTAAGGAAATGTCATTTCCTTACTCTCATTGGTCATTATACACCAATTACTGTGTGAAAGGGGATTTTTCCGACATTGTCACGATAACCATGCTCGCCAATAGTGGGGCAAGGAACAGGGTCTGAGCCGAAGATAACAAGGGTCAATGCCGAAAGCGCCAATCCGGGCTAGACTCCCCAATCCACTGGAGGGTCGCCATGATCAACTTGTCTAAAGACTTCTCAAGCCCATTTCATACCGAGGAACTGCCCACAGGTGCCAGCATCCTCCATGACCCCGCCCTCAACAAGGGGACCGCCTTCACCATGGCGGAGCGCGACGCACTGGGTCTGCACGGACTGTTGCCGCCACACGTCTCGACCCAGGACGAGCAGGTCGAACGGGTGATGGATAACTTTAAACGCAAGACCAGCGATCTGGAAAAATACATCTTCATGATCGCCCTTATGGAACGCAACCAACAGCTCTTCTACCGGGTCGTCATGGATTACATCGAGGAAATGCTGCCGATCCTCTACACCCCGACAGTCGGCAAGGCCTGCCTTGAATACGGTCACATCTTCCGCCGTCCCAGGGGCCTTTATCTCTGTGCCGAGGATCAGGGACGGATGATGGAAATTCTCGGCAACTGGCATTTCAAAAAACCGAGAATTATCGTTGTCACCGACGGCGAGAGAATTTTGGGACTCGGCGACCTGGGCGCAAACGGCATGGGCATCCCCATCGGCAAACTGACGCTCTATTCCGCCTGCGCCGGGGTCCCGCCCAGCGCCACCCTGCCGATAACTCTGGATGTCGGAACCAACAACCAGGCCCTGATCGATGATGACTTATATCTGGGGCTAAAGATGGCGCGCCTGCGCGGTGAGAAATATGACGCGATCATCGATGAATTCGTCGATGCCGCGCAGCGCTGTTTCCCCGAGGCAATCATCCAGTTCGAAGACTTCGGCAAGACCAATGCCTTCCGTCTGCTGATGAAATACCGGGACCGGGTACGGACATTCAATGACGACATCCAAGGCACCGCGGCGGTGATCCTGTCGGGCATCTGGTCGGCCATGTCCCTGAAAGAGGAAGACCTATCGGCCCAGAAATTCCTGTTTTATGGTGCCGGCAGTGCCGGCGTCGGCATCGCCGATCTGATCGTCTCCGCCCTGGTTCACGACGGCATGGATGAAAACGAGGCGCGCGGCCGTTGTTTCATGCTGGATTCCAAGGGGTTGTTGGTCAAAAGCCGGATTGACGAACTCGACGATTTCAAACGGCCCTACGCCCATGACCACGAATTCATTAGCGATCTGCACACCGCCGTCGAACGGGTCAGGCCGTCCGTGTTGATCGGTGTCTCCGGACAAGGCGGCAGCTTCACCCCGGACATTCTGCAGACCATGGCCGAGATCAATACGGGCGACACCGCCCGTCCCCTGATCATGGCCCTGTCGAACCCCACCGCCAAGTCCGAGTGCACCGCCGAGGAGGCCTACAAGCATACTCAAGGTCGCGCCATTTTCGCCAGCGGCAGCCCCTTCCCCCCTGTCACCATACACGGGCGAACTTATTGCCCGGGTCAGGGCAACAACGCCTACATCTTTCCTGGTGTCGGGCTTGGGGTCATGGCCTGCGGGGCGCGGCGGGTTACCGACGAGATGTTCTTTGCCGCCGCCAAGGCCCTAAGCGAACAGGTCACCGATGAAGACCTGGCGCTGGACCGGATTTATCCGGCGCTGAGCCGTATTCGCGCGGTCTCGACGGCCATTGCCGTGGCCGTGGCGGATGTGGCCTACGGCCAAGAAATTACCGCGCAGCCACGTCCGGTCGATTTGTTGGGACACATCAGGTCACACATGTTCAGCACCGAGTATCCGAAATACGTGGCCTCGGCCATCTAGGAGTGGACGCCTGTCATTGCCAGTCGAGGATGACCTTCCCTGACTGACCGGAACACATGGCGTCAAAGCCGTCCTGGAAATCGTCGATGGCGAAGTGATGGGTGATGATCGACGAGATATCGAGGCCGCTTTGCAGCATCGAGGTCATCTTGTACCAGGTCTCGAACATTTCTCGGCCATAGATGCCCTTCAAGGTCAGCCCCTTGAAAATAATCTGATTCCAATCGACCAGTTCTTCACCCGGCGGGATTCCCAGAATGGCGACACGTCCGCCGTGGTTCATGACATTCAACATCTGACGCATCGCCTGCTCGCTGCCCGACATTTCCAGTCCGACGTCGAAGCCCTCGCGCATGTCGAGTTCTTCCATGACATTTTCGATACTGCTCTGTTTGACGTTAATGGCACGGGTGGCCCCCATTTTGGTTGCCAGTTCAAGGCGGTAGTCGTTGATGTCGGTGATCACGATATGCCGGGCGCCGACGTGACGGGCGATGGCGACGGCCATGATGCCGATTGCTCCGGCCCCGGTAATCAAGACATCTTCGCCGACCAGGTCGTATGACAGAGTTGTATGGGTGGCGTTGCCGAAGGGATCGAGGATGGCGCCAAGATCATCGGGGATATCATCGGGCATCAGAAAAGCATTGAACGCGGGGATCGACAGATACTCGGCAAAACAGCCGGGCCGGTTAACGCCGACGCCAACGGTGTTGCGGCAAAGGTGGCGACGCCCGGCCCGACAGTTTCGACAATGCCCACAGGTGATGTGTCCTTCGCCTGAGACCCGGTTGCCAACCTTGAAGCCACGCACCTCCTGGCCAATTTCGACGACCTCTCCGACAAATTCATGGCCAATGGTCATCGGCACCGGAATCGTCGCTTGCGACCATTCGTCCCAGTTGAAAATATGGACGTCCGTGCCGCAGATAGCCGTCTTGCGGATTTTAATCAGGACATCGTTATGGCCGACACCCGGTATCGGCACGTCCTCCATCCAGATGCCGGGTTCGCGTCTACTCTTGACCAGGGCCTTCATGTCGATCTCCTCTTGGATCAGGGAATAATGCGTAATTCTTTGCCGACGGCCTGGAAGGCGTCGAGGGCCTGTTCAAGTTGTTCGGGAGTATGAGCCGCCGACATCTGGGTGCGGATGCGGGCCTGCCCCTCCGGGACAACGGGGTAGGAAAACCCAATCACGTAAATCCCCCGTTTTAGAAGCCTGTCGGCCATGTCTGACGCCAGCTTGGCATCGCCGAGCATGACCGGAATAATCGGATGCTCGCCGGGAACAAGGGAAAAACCCAACTTGTCCATGCCGATCCTGAACATCTTGGCGTTGGCCATCAGGCGGCTGCGCAATTGCGAAGTCTGTTCGAGTATAT
>CBFDEA010000042.1:0-8384 GCA_965603695.1 uncultured Rhodospirillaceae bacterium
CCGCGGCTTTCGCGTCGGGACAGAAAAACGGATTGTTATCAATTTCAGCCCAGTCCCAATGCTCGCCGTCGATAAGGTTGGGACCCATCTGCACCATCGCACCGCGAATGACGACGGGATTGTCGAGAAGCGTGTCCAGGACCTTGCGGGCAACCGCGCCTGCGGCGACGCGCATGGCCGTCTCGCGGGCGCTGGAGCGACCGCCGCCACGGTAATCGCGAATGCCGTACTTTTTAAAATACGTGTAATCGGCATGGCCGGGGCGGAACGAGTCTTTGATGTCGCCGTAGTCCTTGGAGCGCTGGTCTTCGTTGGTGATCATCAGGGCAATCGGCGAACCGGTGGTCATGCCTTCAAAGACGCCCGAAAGAATCTCGACGGTGTCGGATTCGCGCCGCTGGGTGGTGAATTTCGACTGACCGGGACGGCGCTTGTCGACGAAAGGCTGAATGTCGGCTTCGCTTAAGGCGATGCGCGGCGGCACGCCATCGATAATGCAGCCGATTGCCGGGCCGTGACTTTCGCCGAAGCTGGTGAACGTGAAAAACTGGCCGAAGGTGTTTCCGGACATCTGCCTATACCGTTGAGATGTCGGGGGCGTCGACCGCCTTCATGCCGACGGTACTGTAGCCGCAATCGACATGATGGGTCTCGCCGGTGACGCCGCTGGAAAGCGTGCTCAACAAATAAAGCCCGGCGCCGCCGACATCTTCCAGGGTGACATTGCGCCTGAGCGGGGAATTGTATTCGTTCCATTTCAATATATAGCGAAAATCGCCGATGCCTGAGGCCGCCAGCGTTTTCATGGGGCCGGCCGAAAGGGCATTGACGCGAATGCCGCGGGCCCCCAAATCCTCGGCCAAATAGCGCACGCTGGCTTCCAGGGCGGCCTTGGCGACACCCATGACGTTGTAATGGGGGATCACTTTTTCGGCGCCGTAATAAGTCAGGGTGATCAGCGAGCCGCCGCTTTTCATCAGCGGCGCGGCGCGTTGGCAAACGGCGGTAAAGGAAAAGCACGAAATATCCATGGTCATGTTGAAATTTTCGCGGCTGGTGTCGATGTACTTGCCTTTGAGTTCTTCCTTGTCGGAATAGGCAATGGCATGAACGACGAAATCAAGTTCGCCCCAGCGTTCCTTAAGGGTCTCGAAGGTGTTGTCCAGGCTGGACATATCGGTGACGTCGCATTCGAGGATGATATCGGAACCGATTTTTTCGGCCAGCGGGGTGATGCGCTTAAGCAACGCTTCGCCCTGATAGGTAAAGGCGATTTCTGCACCCTGGGCGTTTAGCGCACAGGCAATCCCCCAAGCGATGGAGCGCTCATTGGCGACCCCCATGATTAGGCCTTTTTTGCCTTGCATCAGTGGTACGGGAGACGTCATTGGGGGGTCCTCATTGGTTATATGGGTCGGGAATTTGATTGTCGCTGATATGGAAATCTAAGACAATCCATATCCTGCTTAAAATACGGGAGTGAAACATAAAGTGAAGCGACAAATGAAACTGTTGGCTGCCTATCTCGCCCACATCGTTCGCCATTATCATGGTGTACGCTGTCGTCAGGTTGCCGCGTCGCTTAGTTATACGTCACTGCTGGCCCTGGTGCCGTTGATCGCGATTGTTTTCGCCGTGCTGGCGGCGGTTCCGGCCCTTGAAGGGTTTCGCGCCGAGCTTCAGCAATTCATGTTCGCCAACCTGATGCCGGAATCCGGCGATACCTTTGCCGAATATTTCCAGGGATTCCTCGCTAACGCCGGAAAAATGACCGGATTCGGCATTGTCGGACTGGCGCTTACCGCCGTTATGCTGATTAACACTATCTTCGCGGCAATGAATTTGATCTTCCATGTCGAGAAACCGCGTCCGATCTTGCTTAAGGTCGCCGTCTATCTGGGGGTGCTGATCGCCGGCCCCATCGTCCTTGCCGCCAGTTTCTCCCTGGCCACTTATATTCTGACGCTGACCAAAGCGTTGGAGGTCGAGGCCTTTACCGGCCTGCTTGGACACCTGACCCGCTTCGTTCCGGCGTTGCTGTTGATTCTCGGGTTCTCGGCATTTTATAAGGTCGTACCCTACTGTCGGGTAACCTGGCGTGACGCCCTTGGCGGCGGCCTTGCGGCGGGATTGGTGTTTGCCGGTTTGCGCTGGTTGTTCGGTATTTACCTGATCTATTTCCCGAGCTATCAGACCATCTACGGGGCGCTGTCGGCGGTGCCGGTTTTCCTGCTGTGGTTGTTCCTGTCGTGGTCGGTGGTGCTGGCCGGTGCCGTCATCGCCGCTTCCGGCCCCAGTTGGCGGGAGAGAAATCCCTAGTCGGCTTTCTCGTCTTTTGCCTTGAGGCCGACGCCGCGCACGTCGTAGTCGTTTTTTTCGGCCCATTTCTCGATGAAGTCGGATAATTCCTTGTTCTCGGATTTCGGTAAGACCACTTTCAGGGTGACCACCTGATTGCCTTTGGTTTTCGTCTTAGGGTTCTCGATCCCCTTGCCCTTGAGGCGCAGCGCCGTGCCGCTGTTGGCGCCCTTGGGGATGTTCATTTTTACACTGCCATGAATGGTCGGCACTTCGATGCGCGCCCCCAGGACGGCTTCGGGCAGGCTGATGGGCAGTTCCAGGTGAATGTCGTGGCCATGCTGGGAATACAAGTCGTCGGTTTTAACCAGGATTTCGACATGGGCGTCGCCGCTCTTGCCGCCGCCGATGCCGTCCATGCCCTGGCCTTTGAGGCGCAGAACCTGGGCGTGTTTTGTTCCTGGCGGGACCTTGACGGCGAGGCGCTTGCCGTTTGTCATGCTGACGGTCTTATTGACTCCAAGCGCCGCTTCAAGGAAATCCACTTTCAGGGAATAGGAAACGTCGGAGCCATCGATTTTCAGGTTGCTGTTGCGGTGCGTATTGCGGCGTTTGAAAAAATCATCGAAGGGGCTGCGCCCGCGTCCCTGTCCCCCGGGGCCACCCGGCCTATGCATGCGTGGGCCGGCAACCGGGTTGCCCATGGCATCGATTTCGCCACGGTCGTAGCTGCCGCGCTTTTTGGCATCCGACAGAATGTCATAGGCCATCGACAATTCCTTGAAGCGGTCTTCCGACTTGGGGTTGTTCGGCGCACTGTCGGGGTGATGTTGGCGCGCCAGTTTGCGGTAGGATTTCTTGATATCCCCGGCTCTTGCGTTGCGCGGCACGCCCAGGGTGTCATAAGGGTCTCTCATTCAACGATCTTCCAGGCACCATCGTCTTGTCGGCAGGCGCGGCCAGTGGCGCTTTCTTGCTTGCCGTCGATCATCACAGTGGATTCGAAATCGCGGCATTCGGCGCCGTTTACCTCGGTGCTGGCGCTGGTCGGTGTGTAGGTGCCGGAGCTGCCGGTGTCCGGGTTGCTCCAGGTCGTTGTTTGGCCGACGTCGGCGGTTTCCATTGTTTCCTGGGCTTTTTCGTTGGCTTGTTGCTGGTCTTTTTCATCGAGATTCTGACCGACAATTTTGCCGAGCCAGGCACCGAAAATTGCCCCCAGTCCGGCGCTCAAAGCCCGGCCGCTGCCGCTACCGGATTTTGCCCCGACAACGCCACCGATCACCGCACCTGCGGCGGTTCCGAGTTTTTCGCCATCCTTGCCGCCGTCCCCGGCGCAAGCCGACAGCAGGACGAAGGATAACAACAGGGGTAACAATGTTTTTCTGTTCATGTCTCGAGCCTTGAGCGATATCATAGGTTAGAATCTATAATTAATAATAGTGCAAGGATGCCATGACTGTCACCACAGAGCCGGACCCCATTGAACTATTCCTGCAATGGATGGCCGAGGCCGAGGAAACTGAGCCTAACGATGCCAACGCCATGAGCCTGGCGACCGCCGACGAACATGGCGTGCCGTCGTCGCGGATGGTGTTGCTCAAGGACGCCAATCCGCAGGGCTTTACGTTCTATACCAACCTGGGCAGCCGCAAGGCTTTGCAACTTAAGGAAAATCAGAACGCGGCGTTGTGTTTCCACTGGAAATCCCTGAAACGCCAGGTCCGTATCGAGGGCGCTGCCCAATTGGTCGATGAGGCCGAGGCCGACGCCTATTTTGCGTCGCGGGAACGGGCCAGCCGCATCGGTGCCTGGGCGTCCAAACAGTCGCAACCGCTTCCCGGGCGCTTCGAGCTCGAAAAACGGGTCGCCAAATATACCGCCAAATTTCATATAGGCGACGTCCCCAGGCCGGATTTCTGGTCCGGTTTCCGGGTCGTTCCCCTGCGCATGGAATTCTGGATCGACCGGCCGTTTCGTTTACATGAAAGAATTCTCTACCACCGCGTCGAAGATGGCTGGACGACAGATAGCCTTTTTCCTTAAGAAGCAAAGATGATGACGTCAAGACCTTCCAACGTAGAACCGCATGTTGCGCGGATGATGAGAACGGCGACCTACGCCGCCGTTTCGGTGGCGTTGTTTCTGGTTGTTATAAAGTTCGGTGCCTGGATCGCAACCGAATCCCTGTCTATGCTGTCGACTCTGATCGACTCACTTCTCGATGTCGGGGCCTCGCTTATTAACCTGTACGCCGTCTATCACGCCTTGCAACCGGCCGATGAAGAGCATCGTTTCGGCCATGGCAAGGCCGAGCCCCTGGCCGGGTTGGCGCAGGCCGCATTTATCAGTGGCTCGGCGGTGTTTATTTTGTTCGAGGCCGTTGATCGATTCTTGCATCCGCGCGAAATTATCAGGACCGATGTCGGCCTGGCGGTGATGGTTGTATCGATCCTGCTGACCCTGGCCCTGGTCGCCTATCAACGTTATGTCGTCAAGAAAACCGGATCGGTGGCGATCTTGGCCGATTCCATGCACTACAAGATGGATATATTGGTCAATCTGGGGGTCATCGCCTCGTTATTGATGGTCTCGCAATTCGGCTGGCTGATCGCCGATCCGCTGATCGCCGTCGTCATTGCGCTGTACATTTTCCACGGTGCCTGGGAGGTCGGTTCCCAGTCCTTGAAATTTTTAATGGACAGCGAATTGCCGGAAGAAGACCGCAAACGGATCGTCGATATTGCCCTTGCCGAGGACGGGGTTCTCGGTTTGCACGATTTGCGCACCCGCTCTTCGGGAATGAATTTGTTTATCCAGTTTCATCTCGATATGGACGGTGCCATCACATTGAGCGCGGCCCATGCCATTTCCGAGGCGGTGATGTACAAGGTCGAAGAAGCCTTTCCCAACGCCGACGTCCTGATTCACGAAGATCCGCACGGCGTCGAGGAAAGGCGTCTCGATCTGGATTAAAAAATCCCCCTTTAGCCCGCTGTGAAGCTGTAAGCAGGTAGTGAAAGGTTGTAGCTAGAATGCCCACTTTTAGCCAAGCCCCGACATCGTCAAAACACCTATCCATCAAGGGTGTCTTGATAGATCGTTAGATTGAGGCTTCTTAAGCCAACCAAAGAAGTCTACCTTCTCCGAAACAACCAGTTGGAGCTTGCCATGCCACAAACATCAAATACCAATCGTCGCGTGGTCCTCGCGGAGCGCCCCAAAGGTATACCGAACGAAAATACGCTTCGCCTTGAAGAAGACAGCATTGGCCAAGCTGGCGCAGACGAGATGTTATTGCGCACAGTTTATCTTTCACTTGATCCTTATATGCGCGGTCGGATGAATGATGCGAAATCCTATGCGGAACCGGTGAAGATCGGCGAAGTAATGACAGGGCAGGTCGTCGCCGAGGTTGTATCCTCAAACCTCGATGGCTTTGAGCCGGGTGATTATGTCTTATCTGGAAGCGGTTGGCAGGATTATGCAATTTCAGACGGCACGGAGGTTATGAACCTCGGCAAAGATCCGAAAAACCCATCATGGTCGCTCGGTATTCTGGGGATGCCTGGATACACGGCCTATGCCGGCTTGTTGCAAATCGGAGAACCAAAACCCGGCGAGACTGTGGTTGTTGCCGCAGCTTCAGGCCCCGTTGGCGCCACTGTCGGACAAATCGCCAAGATCAAAGGCTGCCGTGTGGTCGGCATCGCAGGCGGTGCTGAAAAATGCGCTCATGTTGTCAAAAACCTCGGATTCGACGCCTGTATAGATCACAAGGCCGATGACTTCGCAGAGCAGCTCAAAGCCGCCTGTGCCGATGGCATCGACGTTTATTTCGAAAATGTCGGTGGCAAAGTGCTTTATGCAGTTCTGCCGCTTTTGAACCCCTTTGCCCGCATGCCTGTCTGCGGCGTTGTCTCCTGGTACAATCTCACAGGTCTGCCCGAAGGCGTGGATTGCGGGCCTGCCATCATGGGCACCATCTTGCGTATGAAAGTGAAGGTGCAGGGCTTCATTATCTTCGACAGTTTTCCCAAGAGCACATACAGCGACTTTGTGCGGGATATGACGGGGTGGCTGGCTGCAGGCAAGGTGCAGTATAAGGAGCAGGTGGTCGAAGGCTTGGAAAATGCACCGGCTGCGCTCAATGACGTTCTTCTTGGCAAGAACTTCGGCAAGGTAGTTGTGAGAGTCAATTAACATTACCCGCCCCGGATCCTCAGAGAGCGAGCCTTTCGATGCACTGGATCAATGTAGCCATAATTCTTCGTTCGTGCTGAGTTTCCGGAAGAAAAAAGCCGCATCTGCAATATGCTGACGCGGCTTTTCTTTTATGCGGCTAATGGCTCACTTTCGTGAGGATTTTTTGATTAGCTGAAGGCCTTGCCCGGAGTCGCGCCGAATTTCTTCAGGATCATTGCCAGTGGGCAAAACTTGGTGAACGAGGCCTGGAACAGGTTGGCACCGACAAAAACGGTTAGCCACATCCAGTTTGGATTGTGGTAGTGTGTCAGGGCAACGCTGGCGAGGATGACAAAACCGGCAAATGCCATAACAAGACGGTCGATACTCATGATAGTCTCCATTGGTTTCTGGTTGGTGTTGGCAATATAAATAATAAATCCTTGATAAATTAGCAAGTGCTAATATATTAACGCGAATATCTTCCATCAAATGCGGAGAACGCGTCATGCTAAAGATCAAAAATCAATGGGTTACAGCCTTCCTGTTGAGTCTGTCATTGACTCCGGCATGGGCTCAGTCCGACCTGAACGTGACCATGAGTCAGATCGAAGATATGAAAGCCGTGTTCGCTACGGTTGAAACGGCTGATGTGGTCAGCGCCCGCGCCCGCATTGGTGGCACGCTGACCAGCTTAAGCGTCGATGAAGGGGCCGCCGTTACGGAAGGACAAGCCATCGCCGTCGTTGGCGATCCGAAACTGGGCCTCAGCATGAAAGCCCTGGAGGCCCGTATCTTCTCGCTGGCGGCGCAGCGCAAACTCGCCGCAACGACCCTCGAGCGGGCCCACAAACTGAAACAAAGCGGTACGATTGCGCAAAAGAGCCTGGACGAAGCGGTGACCGCCCTAGATGTTATCGAGCGCGATTTGCTGGCGTTGCGGGCCGAGCTTGCCGTGGTTTCCCAGCGCCGCAATGAAGGCCTGGTCAAGGCGCCGTCTTCGGGTCGGGTGACGAAAGTTCACGTCAGTCAGGGCGGTGTCATTCTGCCCGGCGAGCCGGTCGCGACGATTGCCGCCAAGGGCTATATCCTGCGCCTCAACCTGCCCGAACGGCACGCCCGGTTTATCAAAGTCGGCGACGCGGTTCTGGTTGGTGACGATAGCGCCCCGGTCAGGACCGGCCATATTCAGCTGGTCTACCCAGAAATTCGTCAGGGTCGTGTCGTCGCCGATGTGGCGGTTGCCGGCCTCGGTGATTTCTTCGTCGGTGAGCGCGTTCTGGTCCGCGTTGGGGCCGGTAAAAGAGATGTGATCCTGATCCCCGAGGATTACCTGTTTCAGCGCTTCGGTTTGACTTTCGCGACGCTTAAGGGCGGCGCCGAAATCGTCATTCAGCCCGGCCTGATGCGGACCAACAATACGGAAGTCCTTTCCGGCCTTAGGGTTGGCGACGTGGTTGTCCGCCCGGAAGCGAAATAAATTATGAAACTCGGAATTTCAGGTGTCCTGACCAAGGCCTTTATCCGCTCGCCGCTGACGCCGCTTATCCTGTTTGCCTCGCTGGCCCTTGGCATCGTCGCGTTAATGGCTTTGCCGCGCGAGGAAGAACCGCAGATCAGTGTGCCGATGGTCGATATCATGATTCAGGCCAACGGCTATAAGGCGACCGACGCCGTCGAACTGGTCACCGAGCCGTTGGAAGATATCCTTAAGGGTATCGGCGAGGTTGAACACGTTTATTCCCAGAGCGAGGACGACCGGGTCCTCGTCACCGCGCGCTTCAATGTCGACACCAACGAAGATGTCGCCATCGTCAGGGTGCACGACGAAATCCGCGCCAGCATGAGCCGCCTGCCTGTCGGCATTCCCGTAGCGGCT
Source organism: uncultured Rhodospirillaceae bacterium (assembly GCA_965603695.1). Classification (GTDB taxonomy): domain Bacteria; phylum Pseudomonadota; class Alphaproteobacteria; order Rhodospirillales; family JABHCV01; genus JACNJU01. The sequence goes on from CBFDEA010000042.1 coordinate 8,360, forward strand.
GGTGCTTTCGATGCTCACCTTGGCG
>CBFDEA010000043.1:0-8375 GCA_965603695.1 uncultured Rhodospirillaceae bacterium
AATCGCCGCCGCGACCTTGTCTTCGCCAATGATCGTCGCCCCCGACGTGCAGGCGTAACCGATCACTCCAAGGGGAGCATTCGATGGCAGCAGACTCACCGCGCGAGGGATTTCTGCTTCCATGCGGGCAAGGGTTTCGGGTGTGACTTCGGCGGCGCTGGGGACCCGGCTGTGATACAGGCAAACATCATCCAGATTAATCAACGATTTGAATTCGGGCTCGATGGTTTCATCGGTCTGAAGCACGACCAGCCCTAGTGCCGCCCGTGCGCCAAGACCGTCATCGGTTTTAAAAGCCAGCGCCATTAGCCGATCTCCGGTAACTGGGGGGCGGCGCGGCGGCTCAGCAATTCGGCCCCGTCTGGGCGAATGACAATATTTTCTTCATGCACCATGACCTTACCTTCGGCGAAAGTCATGCCGGGTTCCAGGGTTATGACCATACCGGGTTGAAGGACCGTTTTGTCCTGAACGGTTAGGGATGGCCATTCAGTGAGCTGCATGCCGAGGCCGTGACCGACCCTGCCGACAGAGTTACCAAGCGCCCCCGCCGCGCTCATTACACCTTGCATGGCCTCAAAAACAGCGGCGCAGGTGACACCGGGACGGGCCGCTTGCAGGCCCGCTTCGGTCGCCTGATAGACCGCTTCATAGGCTCGTTTTGCCGCGTCGCTGGCGGCGCCAAAGCTGAAGTTTCTGTCGAAATCGCAGAAGTAACCGTCGAACGTACAGCCGGTGTCGAGGATCAGCACATCGCCTCGTTCAAGGGGCCGCGGGCCAGGCGGCGAAATGATGTCGCCGTAACCGCCGGGACCGGCCCCACCGACCAGATACGAAACATCATCGACACCCTGATTCAGGCATTCGATCTTGAAGGCGCGAAAAACCTCGGCCTCGCTTTGACCGAGGTGAAACAACCCGGGGGCCTGATCGAAGGCGTTTGAGACCAATTGGCAGGCATGGCGGATTTTGGCGATTTCCGCTTCCGACTTGACCATGCGAAGGCCGCGTACGATAGCCGTCGCGTCGCAAAATGTCATATCCGCAAGGGTCCGGCGCAGGCGATCGTAATCGGCAAGGGGCATCCTTAAATGGGTTTCGTGGCCCATCGGCAGGCCGATCTTGCCGCCATGGCCGGCAACTTCTAGCAAGGTTTCGGCCAATAGCGAGACCCCGTCGTCCTCAAGATCCGGCGCGGACCAGGTGCGGATATCATCGACCCAGGTGCGGCCCATGCAGGCCGCGCCAATTTCCGGGATAACGGCTATCGGTGCCGCCGCCTTGGGAACAATGACGAACCACGGCCGGGTTGGGCTTTGCCAAAACTGGGTCAGAAAACCGGTGAAGTAGCGAACTTCCGCCTCGCTGCTCAGCAGCAAGGCATCGAACCCCCCGGCCGCCATCATGGCTTGGGCACGGGCCAGACGGGCGGCAAATTCAGCGGTCGGAAAACCGCGCGGTGGGGGGATCATCTGTGACATTCCTCAAGTAGAAATCCTTTTATCAGGGGTCTGTCAAGATTGATCCGAAAAGTGGCCGTCCGTCAGGCATCAACTGGCCAGCGGCAGGGCCCCAATTTTGGCCAGTTTTTCATGCCGGAAAGCGCCCCATATGGCCGCACCGATAGCCCCGGCGTAAATCGAATCTGGATGGTTCAACACTTCAATGGAGACTTTCTGGTTGACCATTTCTTCATTCAGGGCCGCCAGCAAGCCTGTATCAAGGGCCAATCCACCTGACATCAAAACCGTGCCTTCTTTCATTTTGATGGCGCGCAGCAGTTTGACCAGTCGACCAGCCATGGACTGATGAATGCCTTTTAAAATATTCGGCGTCGAGATTTGCCGCGAAACCATGTTGATGACGTCTGTTTCCGACAGCACAGCGCAGATCGACGAGACCTTTTCCGGCGCGTCGGCCTGTTGGGAAAGTCCGCCGATTTCTTCCTGGGTAATACCCAGATAGCGGGCGATGTTTTCCAGGAATTGGCCTGAACCCGATGCGCACTGGGACGTCATCCGGTAATTGAGAACCTTGCCCCGCTCGTCGATGATAATCGCGCGACCATGCAAGGCGCCACAATCGATGATTGCTCCCGCCCTGGGTTCAAGATAAATGCCGCCACGCGCATGGGTGGTCATGGAATAGAAGTGTCCGGTGGTGAATGTCAGGCTTTCACCTTCACCGGTCGTCGCGACATAAGCGACATCTTCTTCTTTCACGCCTGCTTCTTCGAGCGCATTTTCGAAGGCTTCACGGGCCAGACGAAGAGGATCGCGCTGACGGATTTTCTCGGTCTGGCGGGCGAGCCATTTAATCTCACCTGCGCCACCATTCTCTACATCAAAAACAACGGCTTTGATGGCCCCGGTTCCAACGTCAATGCCTGCGGAAATGGTCATCGTGTAGTCTCCTGATAATTTAGTTTACGACCGAGCGACGGGCGAATTCTGCGGCACCAAGCGCGCCGGTGTAAATAGAGGTGGGATCGATATTGATCTGGACCTCGCCGTAATTCTCCTCAATCAGTTTTTTCAACTCATTGACCGCCGACTCGTTGTTGGCGACGCCGCCGGTGAAGGTGAACTCGCCATCAGTGATGCCACCGGAACGTGAGATAATAGACATGGCGCGCAGGATAATAGCGCGATGCAGCCCGGCCAGAATATCCGCACGTTTCTCGCCAAGCGCCAGACGATCGCGCAGTTCAGCACCGGCGAACACGGTACAGGTCGAATTGATGCGGACATTCTTGGTCGATTTCATGGCCATCGGTCCAAGCTCGTGCAAACCCACGTTCATTTCATCGGCGATGTAGCCCAGATAGCGGCCACAGCCAGCGGCGCAGCGGTCGTTCATCTGAAAATTCTCGACGATGCCGTCGTTATCAATCTGAATGGCCTTGGTGTCCTGACCGCCGATGTCGAGCACCGTGCGGGTTTTCGGATACATCAGATGGGCGCCCAGCCCATGGCAGAGAATTTCAGAGCGGATATGTTCTTTCGGGAAGGGCAACGTCACGCGGCCATATCCGGTGCCAACGACGTAAGTCTCTTCCAGCTCCACGTCCAGCGCCTTCGACAAGGCGAGCTGGGCCAGTTCTTCGTCAATTTCGAATTCCGGCGATCCCTCCAGAAGCCTGTGCAAGCCGGCGTGGAATTTTTCCGACATACCACCTTCGGGGGGGCGGTTTTCAACTTCAATAATGGATTTATCATAGAGGTTCAGCAGGGCATCAAAACTGACGCCTTTGGTCTTGGCAATTTGTTCAGCCAACTTCATGACACGGGAACCTGCGATATCGCGGAAGAAGTCCGACTTGCGCTTGGACTGACGGGTGAACAAGGCCGGGCTTTCTTCGCGTATCGTCACGAAGACTTCATCCAGGGCTTCGCTGACTTTCGTATCGCCCTGCGCAATGTGGGACGCGCAGGTGGTGTGAAGATCCTGCAACTGCTCCAGGAACTGTTCCAGACGGATTGACAGTTCCAGGTCAATCATCAAAATTTCGATGCCCGCCATTTCCGTCAGTTCCGTAAGACCGCGTCGAAACAAGGTCAACCGGGCGCCAAGCCGGGCTTCCTGCTTGGCGACAGAGGCTGCCGTTTCGTAGTTGGAGCGGGAGTTGGTAATGCCGCGACCCAGGATGTCGGCCGCCTCGTCCATCAACACCGCCTTGGTGGTGGTCGAGCCGAGATCGATACCGATATAACACTTCATGCTTTTGTTCCTTTAGCCTTAAGCCGCACGAGACGGCGAACCGCCGGCGCGTTTCTGGTCGATCATCTGGAAATAGCTCTCCAGCCGGTTCTTGACGTTGGCCGGTGAGAAATACCTGGGGTCAACAAGGTCCGTTTCGATGAAGGCGGCGGGCTTGCCGGTGCGGGATTCGATTTCCCGCATCATCATCAACTGACCGGCGGAAAAGCTGTTGCAGCTCTTGATCGAATTAATCAGCAAGCCGTCGGCCTGATAGTCTTCCATGGCCTGCTCGATCATATCGACGCGCATCGGCAGGTTGCGGTTGGTGTAACAACCCAGGCAGTAGTCGGCGAGGCTTTCCAGGGGGTTTTGTGGATCGTGGCGGAAGTTGTCGTAATCATAAACACCGCCGACCTTGGTATAGGTGCTGGAGACGACCACCGCACCTTCGTCGTAGAACATTTTCCAGAACTCGCGGAAGCTGGTCCAATTGGGCGGCCCTTCGACGACGAGGCGGTATTTCTCCTTCTTCATTTCCCCTTCGGGGGTGATCGGTCCCTGGCCGTTTGCGATGCGTGCTTCAATTTCGCCGCGCAGGGTTTTATAGTAATCGACAGCGTCCTGCGTACCCCGGAAGGCGGTGAAGATCGGCCCGACATAATAGACGCCGCCGAAATAGGCATCGATGGGGGAAGGCTTGTTCTTGGCACTTTCCAGAACCCAGACGAAATCATCTTCGGCCTTGGCAGAATTTTTCAGGTTTTCGCGCAAGCGATCAATATCGAATTTGACGCCGCTGACTTCTTCAAACGTCGGGATAATTTCTTCTTTCAACTGCTTGACCACGTAGTCACGCGCATTTTTAGTGATGACGCCGTCGCCTTCATAAGGAACGTGCAACATGGCGGTGCGGCAGCCGTACTGGTCGCGCAGCAGTTCAAACCATTTCAGGAAGGTAAAGCAGCCCGTATAGGACAACAACAGCAGGTCCGGAACCGGCATCGGTTTGCCGTTCGGCGCAATCGATCCCTTGGCCATGTTGCCGATGTCGGCCTTGACGTAGGTGCAGACATCTTCGGAATGGCCCATCTTTTCGGCATCCTGAATCATCGCCCCCGATTTCTTGCGCATGCCGTTTTGAATGGCGTTAATTTCCGGCAGGTTGTTGAGCATGTCAAAGCACATGATCAGTTCGTTAAGGTTGCCCGGAACATAGGTCGCCGCCACTTTCTGGCCGGTTTCGGGGGCGCTGGTCAGTTTTTCATAATTGGCGGCGATCATCTCCTTCTGCATCAGCATCGAAGATTCCTTGATCACCTCTTGACGTTCGAGTTCATTATTCATGAGGCTTCACTCCACAGTTTAATGGTGTCGGCAAAGGTCCCGGCCTGTTCGCGGATCGGCTGCATCTGACCGGAGTTTTCGGCGTACTTGAACGAAATGTAGGGGATACCGACGCGGTCAAGCGCTGCCGCCATCATCGGCCTGTCGAGCAGGGCCGGATCGCAGAAACTGGGGGCGGCGAAGATAACCCCTTCGGCACCCTTGGTTCTGACAGCGTTAATCAGGAAATCACCCTTCTTGGAGCCATCGGGCACATACTTGGCAGCGGTTTCTCCCGAATGCTTGATAAAGGCTTCCGACAGGTTAACCAGCGGATCGCCATCGCTCGGCACGTCCTCAAGCAGCCAGCGGGTGACCAGCATGTAGTCGTCATCGACAATATAACAGCCCGAAAGCTCTATGGACTTGATCAGGTTCAGCGGCGGTTGCTCGCAGAATGAGCCTTGCAGGATAATCCGGCAATTGTCGCGCATCGACTTGTCCTCGGCGGCAGCGGCGGCCAGGTAATCGGTCATCAGTTGGCTGTGCTCCTCGACCGGCAAAACCATGCCGGCGCGCATCAGCAAGTAGACCTCCCACGACGGCGCCTTCCACGGCGCCTTGGTGCGGAAATCGTAAACCGCATTCACCAAGCGGCGGTTTTCATTGTAAACGGCGATGGAGTTTCTAATTTGCTGGTCGGTAATTTCCCGGCCGATGATGCCTTCCAGACCTTCCTTCAACTCGCGCAATTCATTGACGTAATAGGTGCCGCCGATGCCGCTGATGAAGTTCTGCGGTGTGTCGAAGTAGCGCACGTAGATATCAGGCATCATCAGTTTCCACATCCCCGAGAGGTTGCGGATGACGTCGCAGATCGAAGGGAACAGCATACCATCGATAAAGTCGAGGCGCTTGGTCACCGCAAGCTCGATGGTCGAGCGCGGGATTCGGCAAATGTAACTCTGGTAATAGGCGTCGCCGTGGATGACTTCCATATTGTCGCCGCCACCAAGGATGCCGAGCGACAGAATGCCACCGGCATGCATCAGTTCACGCGGCACGTAAACCGGCATGTAGCCGACGACCTTGCGCGCAGGGTCGGCTTCTTTCCACTTGCGGGTGGCGGTGAAGTCGATGTCTTCATAGAGTTCCTGGCAGTATTCGATGATTTCGTCGGTGCTTTTCATGGTTCAGCTATGCCTCCACTGTGGCGTCCGTTTCTCAAGGAATGCGTTAAGCCCTTCAGGGGCATCCTCGCCGTTCATCAGGCCGTCCAGATAAAGCGCTTCAACGCGGGCAAGATCGGCGCTGACTTCGCTGGCAAAGCGCTGGCGCGCGGCGCTCATGGCAAACCTGAGACTGCTGGCCGATAGCCCGGCCAGATGTTCCTCGAAATAATCCAGCGCCGCGGCCTCGGGGTCGGCGTCGGCCTTAAGGGCGATCCGTAGGCGAACGGCTTCTTCACCGGAAATACTGCGACCCGATATCAGCATGTCTTCGCCAGCCTGTTGCCCGGCCAGACGCGGCAGCAAACAACTGGCCGCCGGGGCGAAGACGCCGAGCTTTATTTCCGGCTGGCCAAGGCTGGCACCGGGGGCGACAAACATCAGGTTACAGGCGAGCGCCACTTCCAGCCCGCCGCCGAGACACTGACCGTTGACGGCAACCAGAATCGGGGCCGGGCACAACAGCATCTTGTTGATCAGGCCATGCAGGGCTTTCAGCATGGCGGCGCATTGCTCTGGCAGATGTTCTTCGACGCTGGCCCCGAAACTGAAGTGCGGGCCGTCATGATCGAGCAGCACGGCATGGGCGTCAGGCTTTGCCGCCAGGTCGCTGAATGCCCGATCCAGACAGGCAATCATTTCAGCGTCGATAATGTTGGCCTTGGCCCTGTTCAGGCGCAGGCGCAGGAGTCTGTCGTCTTTTTCACGCCAAACCTTAAGCGGGCTCTCAGTCATCCGAACCGCCTCCGGGCATCAGACTGTCGATCAACTCAGGCGTCCACGGAACGCCCTGGGCCAGACCCTGACGCAGCTTGACGAAATCGATTTCGCGGCCCGTCTCTTTATCGCCCTCGTTGAAGGCACGGAATCCGGTGCGGGCCTCGTTCATCATATTCAGGGCCAGCCAGGCGCGGGAGTTTTCCTTGTTGGCGTTCCAGGCGTTAAGTTTCGGTTTGCGTAATTCTTCGAGGCTCTTGGTCATGCATTCGGGGAATGTTTCCAGCAACTTTGCGCACAGTGCCTCGACCTCGGCGTCGAGCAGACTCAAGTCTATGGTCCCCGCCTTGAGCAAATCCTTGCCGGCCTTGAAGGCCTCGCCTTGCTTGAATTCACCGAGCACGATGCGCCCGTACTGGTCAACCATCTGCTCGGTAACGACCATCGGATTGGCGATCAGGTCGCCATCGACTTTCAAGGCCGGAACCACTTGCATGATGACCCCTAGGCGATAGGCCTTGTGGGCCGAGAACGCTTCGCACAACGTGCCCGAGACCATTGCTTGCTCGCAGCCGATCATGACCGGCAGGAAATCCGTCGCCCCGCCGATGGCCGCCGAACCGTGTTTCGGCCCGGCCTGACCGAAGTTGGCAAGATCCTGGGCGATTGAGAAATCGCAGGCCATGCCGATTTCCTGACCGCCGCCGATCCGCATGCCGTTGACCCGGCAGATGACCGGCTTATCGCAGCCCAGAATGGCCGAGACCATATCGTTGAACAGGCGCATGTACTGGCGGTATTCCTGGGGATTTCCGGCGTAATATTCGGCGTATTCCTTGGTATTGCCGCCGGTGCAAAAGGCCCGATCGCCGGTGCCGGTGAAGACCACGGCATTGACCGAACGATCGACCGAGGCGCGGCGGAAGGCGAGGATCGCGCCCTTGACCATATCGGTGGTGTAGGAGTTGAATTGCTTTGGATTATCCAGCGTAATCCAGACGTTATAGAGACCGTCTACGACGCTGCCATCGCGCCGCCTGGCCGGGTGTTTGTCGTAGAGAATTCCGGCAACGGCGGTGTCTGCCTCGGCCACCAGGTTGTGGTCGTTGAGGATTTCAGGTTTTGTTTTTGCGATGACTGTGTCTGTATCGGACATCTGATAAATTCACTCCCTAAGGCACCAAAATGGCGCGACGTTTCATTTCGTGGCTATGGACGGCCTGGAAGACGCTGTTAATGTCCGCCAGTGGATGGCGCTCGACAAACGGCAACACCTTGATTTTGCCGTCGAGGACCAGATCGATGGCGCCCGCGTAAAGATCCGGTGTACAGCCCCAGTTGCCCAGTGCCCGGGCATGGAAAGCCATCAGGTTGGAGAGCCTGAGTTCGCTCTTATCCATGGTG
>CBFDEA010000044.1:0-8300 GCA_965603695.1 uncultured Rhodospirillaceae bacterium
AATGATCGAGGTAGTGATCGCCCCCTCCCCCAAGGTCTTCCGGGCCGCCGCCGCAGCCTGCAGGATATCCATCTCTCCCTGGGATTCCTCAGTATAAACCCAGCCGGTGCGCAACAAGGAGCGGGCCGAGCCAAGCTCCGCGACAAGCAAGTCTAGCCGCTGTTCTTCGGACAGTCCGGCATAATCAATATCGCCATCAATAACGTGAAATAATTCTGTAATGACCCGTTCATGGACGGATGAATTCTGCCGCATATCAAGGCTGGTTAGATGAAAACCGAAGCAATCGACGGCCCGACGCAGGTCGCGTAACCGACCATCGGCTAACTCGGCCAGGCCGTTATCGACCAGCGAGGCATGGATCGTCTCCAGGTCCCCGGCCAATTGGTCCGGGCCTTCATAAGGCGGGGCGTCGCCAACCGGACGGCGAGGCGGATCACCCAGGTCGAGCTTTCCCGCCATTGCCGCCAGCCGCGCATAGAGCCCCGATATGGCCCGTCGGTAAGGTTCGTTGTCACGGTGTGGCGAGGTGTCCGGCGAGCGTTCGACTAAATCTGTCAGGCCATCCGAAACGTTAACCAACGCCGCCGACATCGACATCTCGGCACCCAGAAGGTGCAATTCCTTGAAATAAAAGGCCATCACCTTGGTACCGTGACGCTGCACAGTCTTGCGCAACACGTCGGCTGTGACAAACGGGTTGCCGTCCCGATCGCCACCGATCCAGCTACCGATCTGCAAAAACGACGGTATGGGCTCTGGTGACGCTTCATCCGACATCTCGTTAAGCCGGTCCTCAATCGCCCGATAGATCTTAGGCAACTGATCCAGGAACGAGTAATCATAATAGGTCAGGCCGTTTGAGACTTCGTCGAGAACATTCAAGCGACTGTTGCGCAACATGCCGGTCTGCCAAAGGGCGAGCACGGCACGCCGAATATTGACTTCTATTTCGGCATCTTCGGCGGGCGTCAAATCCGATTGCCCGCGCCGCGCCAACAAGGCGGTTATGGCTAATTCATGGCCCATGGTGCTCTTGCGCCGCACTTCGGTAGGATGTGCCGTCAACACCGGATGAACGTGGGCATTCGCGAAAAAATCGGACAGTTCAGCAGGACTGATACCGGCCTCAATAGCCCGCGCCAGGACGTTATCCATAGAACCCCGCCGCGGCGGGTCGCCCGCCCTGTCATGGCTGCGGGTCCGGCGAATATGGTGCAGGTCTTCGGCGATATTGGCCAAATGAGAGAACAGGCTGAAGGCCCTGATCACGTCAACGGCCTCCTTAGGGTCAAGCCGCTTTAGGATATTTTCCAATTCTCGCTTGGCCGGTTCATCCTCGTCGCGATGATAACGCACCGAGGTTTGACGGATCATTTCAACGATCTCAAAAGCAGCCTCGCCGTTCTGCCCGCGCACCGTATTGCCAAGCAAGCGACCCAACAAATGGATATCGTCGCGTAACGGTGCGTCCTTATCGGAATTCGAAGATGTTTCGATCATGTTCACCCCTGCACCCAAGCTAAGTCTTCGACCTTCCAGCCGTTAATCGTCCCGCGATGACCGGCGGGACCCTTATCGCCTTCGAAACCGTAAGCGATATTGTAGCACGTGGAAAAACCGGCGGCGGTCAAGGCGATGGCGGCGGCCTTGGAGCGCACGCCGGAACGGCAAAGGATCAACAAGTCCTGTTCAGGGTCAACGCCAGTCTCCGAAACCTGGGTGACAAAATCCGCATTGATCTGCATGGACGGAAACATCAACCACGGCACCAGCAGCGGTTGGCGGGCGAGGGCGCTTAAATCCGGCAAGCCCACATATGCCCATTCCGCCGGGGTGCGGACATCAAGCAACGCCACCTTGTCATTTCCAGCCATGGTGTCCCAAGCTGCCTTCGGCCCGATATCGCCGGCATAAATCCCTTCGCTCACTATAAAAACCCCTCAAATAATGGGAGAAACCCTTGTTTTCCTTGCCATTTACCCTGCAAATAGATATGACCGATACTGTAAATACGCATAGCTATGCGTATTTAAGTTTCCGACTGAAAGAATAACATGACAGACCTTACTCTTGCCCACGAATTATCATTCGAAGATATCTATGATAATAACGGATTAATCCGGCTCGATAAGGCCTTCATTGAGCACATACAATCTGCCGATAGCGATCTAAGCTTACGTCTTCTAAGCGCCAGGAAAAACCCTGACGGGCTGGATGACAAAGCGACCTCCGATCTTATTTTAGCCTTAGGCCCCCACGTCGATGATTTCGTCGGCCATCTGTTTGGCATCGCGGCCCAGGTCCGCGCCCTCGCCGAACGCCATCATGAGCTGGCACCGCTGTTCGCCTGCAAAAGATTATTCGTTCAACGTCAGGCAGCCAAGAAAATAAAACTTGAAGAGGCCGAGACCCTGGACGGCCCGGCCCTGGAACAACAACTGACGGCGCTTCTCGGTGAGACGTTTGACCAACTGACTTTCGCCAAGACCGTGATGACCTGGCTCGATGATGAAGACGCCCACGTCGCGACCCTTGACCTGGCAAGACGTTACGCCGCCTGGGCCTTCCATACGAAGGCCGGCAAGGCCCGCCATCACGACGATGTCTTGTTCAAGGGGCCCGAAAAGGTCGACTTTATGAATTTGGTCGAAGCCGAAACCATACACGAACACGGCATCGACATCCTGCACCTGCCGCCAGAAGCTCAAATCCCCCGCGACGGCTTCGCCTTGACCGATCAGGGCTGCGATCTTGTTGGCGCCCTTGATCAGGCCAATTACTGTGTCATCTGCCATGATCGGGGCAAGGATTCCTGCTCCAAGGGTATTCGTGACAAACAAAGCGGCGGCTTTGCCAGTAATGAACTGAAAGTGCCGCAGGCCGGTTGTCCGCTGGAAGAAAAAATTTCCGAGATGCACAAGGCCAAGGCCGATGGTCATGCCCTGGCGGCGCTGGCCATCATCACCATCGACAACCCGATGACGGCGGCCACCGGCCACAGGATCTGTAACGACTGCATGAAGGCCTGCATCTACCAGAAACAGGAACCTGTCAACATTCCCGAGGCCGAGACCCGGACATTGAAAGATGTCCTCGAACTACCCTGGGGTTTCGAAATCTATTCCCTGCTGACCCGCTGGAACCCCCTGAATTTCAAGCGCCCACACCCGGCGGCTGACAGTGGCTACAAAGTCCTGGTCGTCGGTCAGGGGCCGGCAGGTTTCACTTTGGCCCATTACCTAATGAACGAAGGGCACACCGTCGTCGCCATCGACGGAGCCAAGATCGAACCGCTGGAACCGTCCCTAAACGGCATCGATCAAAGCGGCGCACGCACCGCGTTCAAACCGATCCACAACTTCGCCGACATCGAAGAACCGCTCGACGAACGCACCATGGCCGGTTTTGGCGGCGTCGCCGAATATGGCATTACCGTGCGCTGGAACAAGAATTTCCTGAAAGCCATCCGCATCCTGCTTGAGCGTCGATCCCGCTACACCCTATATGGCGGCGTCCGCTTCGGCGGCGCGATCACCGCCGACAATGCCTTCGCGATGGGCTTCGACCACATCGCCCTTTGCATCGGTGCCGGCAAACCGACCGTGCTTGGTATTCCCAACAGTCTGGCCCGCGGCGTCCGTCAGGCATCGGACTTCCTGATGGCCTTGCAACTGACCGGGGCGGCCAAGTCGGACTCGGTGGCCAATCTTAATATCCGGCTGCCGGTTGTCGTCATTGGCGGTGGCCTGACTGCCATCGACACGGCGACGGAAGCACTGGCCTATTACGTCAAGCAGGTCGAAAAATTCCTTGCCCGCCATGAAAAACTGTCCGCCATCGACGACGCAGACGCCGGTTGGACGCAGGAAGAACAGGGCTTCGCCGAGGAATTCCTGGAACACGGGCGGGCAATTAGGGCAGAGCGACAGGCCGCCGCAAACGAAAACCGCCCGGCCAACTTTGCTCCGCTTCTTGATAGCTGGGGCGGGGCGACCATCGCTTACCGCCGCCGTCTGGTCGACGCCCCGAGCTACACCCTGAACCACGAAGAGATCACCAAGGCGTTAGAACAAGGCATGCGCTTCGCCGAGATGGTTTCCCCGGTCGCCATCGACGTCGATGAACACGGCCACGCCCAGGCGATCAAGCTCGAACTACAGGAAATGGATGAACACAACCGCCCCAATGCGACTGGCCACGTCATCTCGCTGCCCGCGCGCGCGATCCTGATCGCCGCTGGAACCCAACCCAATACGGTCATTGCCCGTGAATATCCCGGCTTTGCCGAACTCGACGGCAAATACTTCCAGGCCGAAGACGAAGACGGCACCGTCGTTAAGCCTGAATGGTCGGCCAAGCCCGAACTGGCGCAGATGACCATGAAAGTCACCGCCGACGGTCACTCCATCACTTTCTTCGGCGACCTGCATCCATCTTTCGCCGGCAACGTGGTCAAGGCCATGGCCAGCGCCAGACGCGGCTACCCGGTGATTAACCGACAGCTTGCGAAAAATCCACCGAGCCCTATTCAGTGCTCGGACTTGGTTGAACAGCTTGACCATGGCCTGCGTGCCCGGGTCGTCGATGTTATCCGCCTGACCCCGAACATTATCGAAATCGTCTTGCACGCGCCGCTCGCCGCCAAGGCGTTCAAGCCCGGTCAGTTTTTCCGCCTGCAAAATTTTGAAGCCAACGCCAAGCGCTGCGACGACACGGTTCTGGGCATGGAGGGCCAAGCCCTGACCGGTGCCTGGGTCGATCAGGAAAAAGGTCTGGTCGCCACGATCGTCCTTGAAATGGGTGGCTCGTCCAGCCTGTGTGAACTATTGCAGCCGGGCGAGCATGTCATTTTAATGGGGCCGACGGGTGCGCCGACGGAAACCCCCGGCGGCGAAACCGTCGTTCTGGTCGGTGGCGGGCTTGGTAATGCCGTGCTGTTTTCCATCGGTCAGGCGTTGCGCGCCGCCGGATCGAAAGTGCTCTACTTCGCCGCCTACAAAGGTGGCGGCGACCGTTACCACATCGACAATATCGAAGCCGCCGCCGACACCATCGTCTGGTGTTGCGACGAAGCGCCCGGTTTCGAGCCCGGCCGTCCGGGCGATAAAACCTTCGTCGGCAATGTGGTCGAAGCGATGAGCGCTTATGCCGATGGCACCTTGGGCGAGGCTCCCATTTCCATGAAGGACGCCCAGCGCATGCTGGTCATCGGCTCGGACGTGATGATGAAGGCGGTCACCGATGCCCGTCACGGTATTCTCAAAAAACACCTTGATCCGGCCCATACGGCAATCGGCTCCATCAATTCGCCCATGCAATGCATGATGAAGGAAATCTGCGCGCAGTGCCTGCAATTGCATAAGGACCCTGAAACCGGTGAGGAAACGATCATTTTCTCATGCTTCAATCAGGACCAGAATCTCGACCACGTCGTCTTCCCCGCCCTCAAACAACGCCTGCTGCAAAATGCCGTGCAAGAGAAACTGACCCGAAAATGGATCATGCATTGCATGTCGGACTTGCAACAGCCCTCCTAAAAGGTCATTTTCCAGCAATGACGGATTCTCAAACAAAAGATCAGAGCGAAGCGCTTGGCCTGTTGGAAGATGTGATCGGCCAGGCCAAAAAAGCCGGTGCCGATGGTTGCGACGCGGTCTTTATCAAAGGCGTGTCGCTATCCAAATCTGTACGGCTGGGCAACCCCGAACATCTGGAGCGCTCCGAAGGACGTGATATCGGCTTGCGTGTCTTTATCGGCAAGCGTCAGGCCATTGTGTCGTCTTCGGACACCGCGCCTGAAGCGCTGATGGAACTTTCAGCCCGCGCCGTCGCCATGGCCCGCGCCGTGCCTGAAGACCCTTACTGCGGATTGGCCGAACCGGGCCAGTTGGCGACGAGTATCCCCGATCTGGAGTCCTGCGACAGCTTTGAACCGGACGCCAACCATTTAAGTGATCTTGCCAGCCGCGCCGAAGAGGCCGCCCTGGACGTTGCCGGTGTGACCAATTCGGAAGGTGGCTCTGCCAGTTGGAGCATGTATACGGTGGCGATGGCGGGCTCGAACGGCTTCGCCCAGGCCTACGCCAATTCCAGCCACTCACTCAGCGCCTCGGTGATCGCCGGGGAAGGCACCGAAATGGAGCGCGATTACGACTATACCGCCGCCGTTTTCGCCGCCGACATGACAAGCCCGGAAGACATTGGCAGAAGCGCCGGTGAAAAAGCGATCAAGCGACTTCATCCAAGAAAGGTCGAAACAACAGCGGTGCCGATCATTTTCGACCCGCGGGTATCGAAAAGCCTGGTCGGGCATTTGTCATCGGCGATCAACGGCGCGTCAATTGCGCGCGGCTCATCGTTCCTCAAAGACAAGATGGGTGAGCGCATTTTCGCCAAGGGCATCAACATCATCGACGACCCGCACCGCAAGCGCGGCCTGAAGTCCAGGCCTTTCGACGGCGAAGGCGTCGCCACCCGGCGCTCGTATCTGATCGAAGACGGCGAACTTAAAACCTGGGTGCTGGACTTGCGCTCGGCCCGCCAGTTGGGACTTCAGACCACCGGCCACGCGGCGCGGGGAACCTCCTCGGCGCCATCACCATCGACCAGCAACCTGTATCTGGAACCCGGCGCGTTAAGCCCGCAAGAACTGATGGCCGACATCGGCCAGGGATTTTATGTCACCGAACTGATCGGTTTCGGCATCAATGGGGTGACCGGTGATTATTCACGCGGAGCCAGCGGTTTTTGGATCGAAGACGTCAAAATCGCCTTCCCAGTAAGCGAGATCACCATCGCCAGCAACCTGAACGATATGTTCGCCAATTTAAGCGCCGCAAACGACCTTGAATTCCGCTATGGCATCGACGCGCCAACGCTCCGCGTCGAAGGCATGACGGTGGCCGGGGTATAATTTTTTTCTTAAAGCTCCCAGGGCATCTCCGTGTTAATGTCCGGCACTACTCAACGGGGATGGAATTGACGTGGACGACCGGTCCTTAACCAAAGATTACAGCCACCAATCGACAGCCAGCCTGATGCGGCGGCTGGTCCGCGATTATATCCGGCCTTATATCGGCTGGATTGCTTCGGCGGTGTTTTTCATGGTCATCGTTTCCGCCGCCACCGGCATGTCCGCGTGGTTGATGGAACCCATCGTCGATGACGTTTTCATCGCCAAAGACAAGGACACTTTATGGCTGGTCGGCATGGCGGTGTTTGCCACCTTCGCCATAAAAGGCATCGCCAATTACGCCCAGGCCGCCCTGATCAGCCGGGTCGGTCTTAAAATTATCGCCGACGCGCAAAGTCGCCTGTTCGCCCACCTTGAACACATGGACCTGGGCTTTTTCCACGCCAACCCGACAGGAACGTTGATTTCGCGTTTTACCGTCGATATCGGACAGATGCGGGCCATTGTCTCCAACGTCCTGACCTCTTTGGGTAAAGATCTGATGAGCCTGATGGCCCTGGTCGGCGTGATGTTTTACCAGAATTGGCAACTTGCCTTTATCGCCATTTTCATCTTTCCCATCGCCATCCTACCGGTCTCCCGGCTGGGTAAGCGCATCCGCAAGGTCACCGCCAACACCCAGGTTGAGTCAGGCCTGTTCATGACCCTGCTTGAACAAACTTTCCAAGGCATTCGCGTGGTCAAGGCCTATGGCATGGAAGCCTATGAGAAATCGCGCATGGATGAATTGATTGAAAAGCTGTTCGCCTTAAGCTTCAAATCCGCCCGTATCCGTGCCCTCGCCAGCCCGATCATGGAATCTCTCGGCGGCGTCGCCGTTGCCATCGTTATTATTTACGGTGGCCAGCAGGTGATCGACGGGGTCAATTCGCCGGGTGCCTTCTTCTCGTTCATCACCGCCCTGCTTATGGCCTATGAACCGATGAAGCGGCTGGCCAACCTGAACGCCAACATGCAGGAGGGCCTAGCCGGGGCCCAACGCCTGTTCGATGTCCTCGATACGGAACCGGTGATCCTCGACAAGCCGAACGCCCAGGTCTTGAGCGACATTCAGGGAAAGATCGCCTTAAGCGACGTCAATTTTTCCTACGCCCCCGATATCCCGGCACTCTCAAACGTAACCCTTGAAGTTGCGGCGGGTCAGCGGGTCGCTCTGGTCGGACCGTCGGGGGCCGGTAAATCGACGATCCTTAATCTTATTCCGCGCTTTTACGATATCAATGAAGGCTCGGTCAGCATCGACGGCATCGATGTTCGCGACGTGACCATGGCCTCGCTGCACCAAAAGATCGCCCTGGTTAGCCAGGAGATCATGCTGTTTGAT
>CBFDEA010000045.1:0-8237 GCA_965603695.1 uncultured Rhodospirillaceae bacterium
CCAAGGAGAGTCCGCAACGGGTCAGCGCCGGACCAAAAAAAATCTCAAATATGATCCGCATTCCACGCTGTAAGCTGACATCCCCACCTGACGCATATCAATGACAGACTCCGGCCATTTCCTATAGACTTATTAGTTGATTTTGTCTCGACGGGGAAAAAAGTCAGAAAAATCACTGATGGCTACTGGAAATATTTGATAAATGACTGGCTTCACAGTTCTTTTCAGGGTCGCCGTTATCGTCTTCATCTTGGAAGGCGTGATCATGCTCGGCTTTTTCCTGTTCGGGCCATTTTCCAGTAATATTTATACAGTCGTAGACGCCGTAATATTGGTGGCCCTCTCCTCACCACTGATTTTCTTCATTGCAATTAAACCGTATGTGAAAGACCGGACTAAAGAACTGCGAAATGCAGAGGCGCGGTTCAAAGAGCTAGCCGAAGCAGCTTCAGACTGGCTTTGGGAAATAGATACTGCAGGGCGCTTTACATGGCAATCGGAGAGCGGCGGGGAAACGGATGGCCTGACAATTGATGAACTGCGTGGCAAGACCCGCGAACAACTCGCTGGTGACTTGATGAGCGACGAGGAATGGCTGCCCTACCGCAATGCCCTGCAAAAGCACACGGATTTCCAGAAATTCGAAATGTGCTACCGTGGAAGTGAAGGCGATGTTCACTATGCGCTGTTAAATGGCCGCGCCTTGTATGATGATTTCGGTGCGTACATAGGCCATCGAGGCAGTGCTACAGACATTACCGAACGCAAGAAAATTGAAAACATTCTGCTTAATATCGCCGAAGGCGTTTCGGGCGCTACTGGCAAAACTTTTTTTGACACGCTGGTTGAATTTTTGGCGAGAGCCATTGACGTGGACCACGCCTTCGTCGGCAGACTTTCGCAAAATGGTGAGTTGATAAAGACGGTCTCCTTTTTCAGCAAAAATAAAATTGCCGACAATTTTGAATATCTACTGAAGGGCTCTCCTTGTGAGAATATCGTCGGCAAGAGCCTCGATATTTATGAGAAAAATGTGACAGAACTTTTCCCGGAAGATACGGCACTCAAAGAGATGGGGATAGAAGGTTATGCCGGTGCGCCTTTGTTCGATACTTTAGGCCGACCACTGGGCATCCTCGTGGTGTTATCGGAGACTCCCTTAAAGCTCCAGGAAATAGTCCAGTCTCTCCTGCTTATCTTTGCGACCCGTGCATCGAGCGAGCTGGAACGTGAAATGACATTGGAGGAACTCAAGGTATCGAAGGAACAAGCCGAGTACGCCAACCGCGTTAAATCTGAATTCCTAGCCAATATGAGCCACGAGCTACGGACTCCACTAAATTCGATCATCGGATTTTCCCAGATGCTGGAGGCAGAAACATTTGGCCCCCTGGGCAGTGATGAAAATAAGGAGTACGTCGAGTTCATCCACAAATCAGGCAATCATCTTCATAGGGTCATTGGCGATATTCTTGACCTGTCGAAGATCGAGGCAGGGGAAGACAATTTATCTGTGGAAAATATCGATATCCGTGAAGTGATCGAAGATTGTTTGGTGATGATATTTGGACGTTTGCCAAAAAAGCAGTTGTCTTTTCCCGTAGATATCCAGCCCGGCCTGCCATCACTGCAAGCCGACAGGCTTAAAGTTATACAAATTATTCTCAACATCTTGTCCAATGCCATCAAGTTCACGCCCGAGGGTGGAGAGGTAAAAACGGAAGTATTTGTCAACGAGCAAGCTATGCTCCTGATTAAGGTTCAAGACACAGGAGCCGGAATTGCCCCGCAAGATTTGGCAAGGGTTTTGGAACCTTTTACCCAGACGGGCGATACCTATACCCGCTCGCATGAAGGATCCGGCCTGGGACTGGCGTTGGTCAAATCACTGACGGAATTGCATGGTGGAACCGTAAACATAGAAAGTGAAGTTGGCGTTGGAACAACCGTCACAATAGCGCTTCCACAGGAAAGGGCCTTGGCGCCCGAGGACAAAGAAGACCCTCAACCCAAGCAACTAAAATGCCCGGATTCGGTCAGTACCGACCCAAATAAAAACCTTAAAGATGATCTGCTTTAGCCGCTGGAAGCCGACGTTGAAAGTAATATGGTCGGCTCGATCTCTGGTCTCGCTCACCTTAACCCCAACCTAACTAAAGAACTGGATTCCCGCCTGCGCGGGAATGACGGCGTTATTGTCAGAACCTTACCCGCACTTGGAATAATCGCAGGATATACAGTTGTCGCAGCCTTCCTGTTTTATCAGGCTGGGTTGACCGCATTTTGGGCATTGGCGCAGGCGTTGGCCTGCTAGGTCGCCGCCGCCGCTGGAATTGTTTTGGCTCGGGGCGTTGTCGCCGCCCGCCGCCATGGCGACAACCTGGGCCTGGGGCTGTTCGTTGTTGTGGTTGCCGGGGCTTTTCAGGAAGCCGATGGAGATCATGTGTTTTTCGATGACCTCGCCGATGGCGGCGAGAAGCGACGGCACGTAGCGACCACCCATCCAGTGGCCGCCGCGCGGATCGAACACGGCTTTCAGTTCCTCGACGACGAAGGAGACATCGCCGCCGCGCCGGAATACTGCCGAGATCATTCTGGTCAGGGCCACCGTCCAGGCATAGTGCTCCATGTTTTTCGAGTTGATGAAAATCTCGAACGGTCTGGTGCGGCCGCTGTCGTCGAGAATATCGCTCATGGTGATATAGATGGCGTGGTCGCTTTCGGGCCAGCGCACTTTGTAGGTCGCGCCCTTCAGTTCCTCGGGCCGATCCAGCGGTTGATAAAGATGGGTGACCGGGCCGGCGTCGCCTTGGTCGACCGGCTTGGCGTTCTTCGCCGGTTGCTCGAGCGGCAGTTCCGGTTCGGCCTTGTCCTCGGCCCGAAGCTCCAGCACCGATCCGGTGACATCGTTGGGGCGATAGGTGGTGCAGCCCTTGCAGCCAAGGTCGAAGGCCTGCATGTAGATGTCCTTGAAATCATCGAAGGCGATGCTTTCGGGGCAATTGATGGTCTTCGAGATCGAACTGTCGACATATTGCTGAACCGCCGCCTGCATCACCAGATGGTCGTTGGGGCTCAGGCTTTGGGCGTCGACAAAGGAGTCGGGCAGGGCGGTCTCGCTGCCGAAGTTGCGCTTGAACAGGCGGTAGGCATAGTCGGAGACCTCTTCCTCGCGGCGCGTGCCGTCTTCCATCAAGATATGACGGTTGTATTTAAAGCTGAACACCGGCTCCAGGCCGGAAGAAACGTTGTCGGCAAAAAGTGAAATCGTCCCCGTCGGCGCGATCGAGGTCAGCAAGGCGTTGCGGATCCCGTGTTCGGCGATGGCGGCGCGGACATCGTCGTCGAGCGCCATGATGGCTTCGGAGCCGAGGTATTTTTCTTTATCATAGAGCGGGAACGCGCCTTTCTCGGCGGCCAGTTTGCTTGACGCCAGATAGGCGGCGCGCTGGATCGCCTTCATCCAACCGCGCGTCAGTTTAACCGCCTCCGTCGCGCCGTAACGGGCACCGCACATGATCAGCGCGTCGCCCAGGCCGGTGATCCCTAAGCCGATGCGGCGCTTGGATTTCGCCTCGTGCTCTTGTTGGGGCAGCGGAAAGTGCGAGATATCGATGACGTTGTCCATCATCCGGACCGACGTTTCGACCAGCTTGACCAGCGCCGGCTCATCGATGGTCGCGGCCTCGGTGAACGGATCGACGACCAGCCGGGCCAGATTGACCGAACCCAACAGGCAGGCCCCGTAAGGCGGTAACGGCTGTTCGCCGCACGGATTTGTCGCCTGAATGGTCTCGCAATAATTCAGCGGATTGAGGCGGTTGATGCGGTCGATGAAAATAACCCCGGGCTCGGCGTAAGCGTAGGTGGCGCGCATGATCTTGTCCCACAGCTCACGGGCCGGCAGGCTTTTGTAGGTGACGCCCTTGAAGGTCAGTTCCCACGGCGCGTCTTCCTTGACCGCGCGCATAAAATCATCGCTGACCAGGACCGACAGGTTGAACATGCGCAGCCGACCGGCTTCCTGTTTGGCGTCGATAAAGGCTTCGATATCGGGATGATCGCAGGCCATCACCGCCATCATCGCGCCGCGCCGTGAGCCGGCGCTCATGATCGTCCGGCACATGGCGTCCCAGACATCCATAAAGGTCAGTGGCCCCGAGGCGTCAGCCCCGACGCCTTTGACCGGCGCCCCCTTGGGCCGCAGGGTCGAGAAATCGTAACCGATGCCGCCGCCTTGCTGCATGGTCAGGGCGGCTTCTTTCAAGCCGTCGAAAATACCGGCCATGTCATCGCTGATGGCACCCATGACGAAGCAATTGAACAGGGTGACATTACGCTCCGCCCCGGCCCCCGAAACAATGCGTCCGGCGGGCAGGAACTTGAAATCATCCATGGCCTCGAAGAAACGCTGGCTCCACAGTTCGGGCTCGGCCTCGGGCTCGGCCAGGGCGCCGGCGATGCGGGTCCAGGTATCGGCAATGGTTTTATCGACAGGCCGACCGTCCGCCGTCTTCAAGCGGTATTTCATATCCCATATGCGTTGCGAGATGGAGGCGACCTGAACCATGCTTGTTTTCGTCCCTTATAGGCTGGATTTTAGCCCCCTAAACTAGGCTTTTCGGGCAAAATCGTCAAGCTATGTTCCTGTTCTGTTTCTCCTCAGCTTTTCCCCAGAGTTAAACAGTGCCAAGACTAATGTCTGCAAGGGGTGGCTGCGGTTATACACAATATCCACAGGGGGAGGCTGTCCACAGCGGCTTATGCCTGGTCTTTGGCGGCCTCGGTGAGCAGCAGGTTGGTTGCCCCCTCGATACGGCTTTCAAGCGCCGCCATGAAGGCTTTGCGGTCCAGTCCCTGGTCGATGGCGGGGAGGAACTCAATGATGATTGTGCCGGGCTTTTTGGCAAAGGAACGGCGTCCCCAGAACAGGCCGGAATTGAGGGCGACGGGAACGACCGGGACCTCGGTTTGTTTGTAAATGGCAGCGACACCGGGATGATAAGGCAGTTTGTCGCCCGGGGCGCTGCGTGTGCCTTCGGGAAAAATCACCAGCGGACGGCCCTTGTCGATGATCGCGCGGCTGTCGCGAACCATCTGTTTGAGGGCCGAAGCGCCAGCGTCCCGGTCGATGGCGACCATTTCGCCCTTGCGCAACATCCAGCCATAAAAGGGGATGTTCAACAATTGCTTCTTCAAAACGTAAGAGGGATCGTCAAGCAGCATGAAAAATATCCCCGTATCCCAGGCCGACTGATGCTTGGAAACGACCAGGGCGGCCCCTTTCGGAATGTTTTCGCGACCGCGGACTTCAATGTTCAGCCCGACCACGGCTTTTAAGACCGCCATGGTCAGCACCATCCAGTAGCGAAAGCCGTGACTGAGAATGGTCCTGGGCAGTGCCAGGCTGAACACCATGATGATGCAGAACAGGCTGGAAATCCCGAAGAACAGGATGTTGAAAATGAAGGACCTGATAGAAATCATTACCGTGTGGCCTTCCGCGCCAATAGATTTTCCCAGCGATGACGAAGCCAGGCGAACATGAACTTGTTATACTCGCTGGCGATCAGTCCCATGGTTCCGGGCCAGACCCACCAGCGTTCGACTTTAACGCGTTCAGGAAAAACCGGGTGGGCGATAATGTCCATGTCCGCCATGGCATTATGAAATTCAAGCAGGCTGCGCGGCATGTGATAGGAAGCGGTGACAAGGCGCATGGACGTGAATCCATAGCTGTCCAGCCACTCTGCGGTTTCGCTGGCGTTTTCCACTGTATTGATGGCCGTGCCGATACCGATCCGGGCTTCAAGTTCCTGCGGATTATGCTGGAACATCTGGAACAGGGTTTTGACGTCGACACCCTGATAAACGCCAGAGACGAACAACCGCTTGGCCATGTCCCGCTCAAGCAGGTCCAGCCCTTCATCGAGGCGACCGCTGCCACCGGTCAGCACGACGATGGCGTCGCTGTGGCGATCGGGGTCGGCAATGCTCAGCGGGATGGAATCTGCGAAGCGCACCAGTCCGGCAAACCAGATCATGGCCAGCCCGATAACCAGCATGGCCAGCTTCCTGATCAAGCGCCGTTCGCGTCGTTGTGACTGAAATCCAGCCATTTTCGTATCCCGCCCCTGCTTAAGTTCACAAGATTATAACATCTTGGTCAGAGTTTTCATCACCGTTAGCCGTGCCGAGATCATGGCGATCATGGCGACGACAATGGGCAGGCCGCCCAGTATCGCCCAATGGCCGAGACCAAGAGAGAATTCGGGCAGTAAGCCCGATTGCAAGGAGGCGGCCAATGAACCTATTCCCCAAATTGTCGGAAATGCCAGCAACAATCCAATAATTCCACCGCGCAAGCCCAACATCAGGGCGCGGCTGGCGAACTGCCGGGCAATATAGGAATCCTGGGCACCGATCAGATGCAGCACTTCGATGGCTTCATGGTGGATGGCAAGGCCGGTGCGGGTGGCAAAGATAACCGTCGCGGTCGTCGCCAGGGCGATAAACATCAGCACCGCAAGGGCTAGGGCCTTGACCGTTTGGATCAGGTTGATCAGGTGTTCAAGCCAGACTCCGTGATCGTCGATGCTGGTGCCCGCAACCACCGCTCGCAGGCGAAGCTCCAGCGCTGCGACATTTATATGCGTGTCGTCATCCAGAGTGACATCGATCAACCTTGGCAATGGCAGTTCGGCCTCGAAGGAGGCGGCACCGAGCCACGGTTCGAGTAGCGCCATCAATTTATCGTCGCTTAGTGCGTCGGCGCTCGAGATGCCGGGGGTCGATCTCAATACCGTCAGGGCGGCGCGCATTTCCTTGTCGCCGGTTGCGGCAACGCCGGGGGGCATCTGCACGGTCAGCGATCCGCTCATGCCCCGGTCCCAGCGCCCGGCAATATCATCGAGGGCCAGCATACCGGCAAAAGCCAGCACCGAAAGATAAACCATGAAGGCGATCAGCCAAGGCAGGAAACGGCCAAGTGAATCGCGTTCGAGTTGAAGGTCTGTGCGCCGGGTAAACATGACGTTAAGCGGCCTTGCCGGGTTGTATGTTCAGGCGGCCTTCCTCGAGTCTGAGGCTCGGATGACCGAGACGCTTAACCAGGGTCTCGTTATGAGTGGCGATGACGATTGTCGTTCCCAGTTTGTTGAGTTCCTCGAACAGGTGCATGAGCCGCATCGCCATCTGGTCGTCGACGTTACCGGTCGGCTCATCGGCGAGCAACAGCTTGGGGCGGGCGATCACCGCCCGGGCAATGGCCAGGCGTTGTTGCTGGCCCCCCGATAGTGTCGGCGGGCGGGCGTTCATGTGATCGCGCAGGCCGACCCAACTGAGCAATTCTTCGACATTATGCTGGATTTCCGATTTGCGCGTACCCGCCACCCTAAGCGGCAGGGCGACATTGTCGAACGCCGAGAGGTGCCGCATCAGGCGAAATTCCTGGAACACCACCCCGACCCGACGCCGCAAGGCCGGCAAGTCATGGCGGGATGTCGTTGCGATATCGCGGCCAAAAAGGTTGATCAGCCCGCGCGACGGTTTCAGTGCCATATACATGAGGCGCAACAGCGACGATTTTCCGGCACCGCTGGCACCAACGAGGAAATGGAAAGACCCTGGGCCTAAGGAAAATGAAACATCCTGAAGCACTTCCGGGCCAAGACCGTATCTGAGACCTACATTTTCAAAGCGAACCACGCGGTCGTTCCTGGCCTAGTGTGATGATTTAACAAATTCGCCGTCACAATGACACGCAGGGGGCGTTCAGTCCAGAGTCCCCGGGCCGACAAACTGATGGAGCGATAGATACAGCTAATGAGCCTTCCGCATCTTGACGTTGGACTCGTCCAAAGCCTATAAACGACAGTAACTTAAACATATATTGGCGCTCATGATTATTAGTTGCCCAAACTGTTCGACGACCTACAACGTCGATAACGCAACCCTGGGAAGTCAGGGTAAGTCTGTGCGCTGTTCAAATTGTGAGCAGCAGTGGCATCAACTTCCTGTGCAGGGGGGGCCTGCGAGACGCGCCCCGGCCCATGCCGGCCCCGGCCCCGCGCAACCGGCAGCAATGATTGACCCGGCCATGTTGCAAGCGCAAATCCAGGCGCAAATCCAGACCATGATGGCAATGGGGCAAATGCCGCAACCGCAACAGGTAGCGCAACCCGTTGCTGCTCCGCCACCACCGCCAGATCCTAAAAAATATTCTATTGACGAGGCTG
>CBFDEA010000046.1:0-8177 GCA_965603695.1 uncultured Rhodospirillaceae bacterium
GGTGGATGTGGCAACCATTATCGGCCTGATATCCGGCTTTGGCCTGATAGCGGCGGCAATTCTGCTTGGCGGCGACCCGGCTTCCTTCATCAATCCGCCATCAGTTTTAATCGTCATCGGCGGAACCCTTGCGATCACCACCATGTGCTTCACCATTGCCGACATGGCCCGCACGTTCAAGGTCATTGGCAAAACCTTCATCTACGCTTCACGCGACCCATCGGACGCGGCAACCCAAGTGTTGCAAATTGCCGAACTGGCGCGAAGACAAGGTGTGCTTTCCTTGCAGAACGTCCTGGATTCCATACGGGCCGAGCCATTCTTGCACAAAGGCATGCTGATGGTTGTCGATGGCACCCCCGGCGAAGAGGTCGAAGCGATCATGCGGCGTGACCTGAACGCCACCATGCTACGCCATCACAAGGGTGCCAATATCCTGCGCAAGGCCGCTGAATTCGCCCCGGCGATGGGCCTGATCGGCACCTTGATCGGTCTTGTCCAGATGCTCGGCAATCTCGATGACCCTTCGACCATTGGCCCGGCTATGGCGGTCGCCCTGCTGACAACTTTTTACGGTGCCGTTCTCGCCAACATGGTGTTTTCACCGATGGCTTCGAAACTGGAACGCAATTCAACGGAAGAAGCCATGGTCAACACCGTCTACATGATGGGCGCGGCCTCTATCGGCAGACAGGAAAACCCCCGTCGACTGGAAATGTTGCTCAACAGCATTCTGCCACCTTCGAAACGCATTCAATACTTCGACTAACGGATTTTAGACTATGCGCTTACTCATTATCGGAACCCTTGACGGCCAGATCGGCGGTGCCAGCCGCATCGCCATTGACCGTGGAGCCCAGGTCGCCCAGGCCGATGACATCAAATCCGGACTGGAAGCCCTGCGCGCCGGCAACGGTGCCGATCTGGTGATGATCGACGTTAATCTGGATGTCGGATCGCTGATTGAAAGTTTAAAAGACGAACGCATTATCATCCCTGTCGTCGCCTGTGGCATCGGCAATGACACCCAGGCCGCCGTTCGCGCCATTAAGGCCGGGGCCAAGGAATACATCCCCTTGCCGCCGGACACGGATTTGATCGCGGCAGTTCTTTCCGCCGTCACCGAGGAAAACCACGCGATTGTCTTTAAAGACCCCTCGATGACCGAATTATTAAGACTGGCCGACCAGGTCGCCGCCAGCAATGCCAGTATTCTGGTTACCGGCGAATCCGGTACCGGCAAAGAACTCATTGCCCGCTACCTGCATAATAAAAGCCCGCGCGCCAAGGCCCGTTTCGTCGCCGTCAACTGTGCCGCGATCCCCGAAAATCTTCTTGAATCCGAACTGTTCGGTTACGAGAAGGGTTCTTTTACCGGCGCGGTTTCACGGCGCATCGGCAAGTTTGAAGAAGCCAACGGCGGCACCCTGCTGCTTGACGAAATTACCGAAATGGACCCCCGGCTTCAGGCCAAGTTGTTGCGCGCCATTCAGGAACGTGAAATCGACCGGGTCGGCGGTTCCAAGCCGATTGAAATCGATGTCCGCATCGTCGCCACCTCAAACCGGGATATGGCAGAGGCCGTCGCGAAAGGAAACTTCCGCGAAGATCTGTATTTCAGATTGAACGTGATCAACCTGTTGCTGCCGCCGCTGCGCGACAGGCCAATGGATATCGAATACCTGGCCAAGCATTTCATCGCCAAATACGCCGAAGCCAACGACGTTGACGTGCTGCCCCTTGCCGACGCCACGAAACTCCTGCTCAACGCCCATAGTTGGCCCGGAAACGTCCGCGAACTGGAAAACACCATGCACCGTGCCGTACTGCTGGCAAGTGGCTCTGAAATCGGCCCCGACGCGGTGATGCTCAGCGGTCGTCCGGCGAGCACGGCTGACGCCGGGGCGAAAGGCCCCGAGATGGTCGGGCGCACCGTCGCCGCCGTCGAACGCGACCTGATCATCGACACCTTGCAGCATTGCCTGGGCAACCGTACTCATGCCGCTAATATTCTTGGCATCTCCATCCGTACATTGCGCAACAAATTGAAGTTATACAACGAGCAGGGTTTCCAGGTACCAACACCGGGCGAAACTGACCGTCCCTCCGTTTAATACCAAGGATTAAAAAGCGGAAATGGCCGACACCCCAGAGACAACAACCGTTACAGCGACAAGCCCTAACGCCGGTGGTGCAGGCCTGAGCCTGATCGATATCGTTCAATTTTTCAGCAAACGATCCGACTTGATGCTGGCTTTCGGCGTCGTCGCCATCCTCGTCGTCCTGATCCTGCCGCTGCCGACATGGATGATGGACTTGGGGCTGGCATTTTCGATCACCTTCTCGGTGCTCATTCTGATGACCGCCCTGTTTTCCGAGAAATCCCTGGAATTCAACTCTTTTCCAACGATTTTGCTGCTCGCGACGATGATCCGGCTATCCCTGAACCTGGCCTCGACACGGTTAATCCTTTCGGAAGGCCATACTGGAACCGGGGCCGCCGGAAAGGTTATCGAAGCCTTTGGCGGTTTTGTCATGGGCGGCAATTTCGTTATCGGTATCATCGTCTTTGCGATCCTGGTAATTGTCAATTTTATCGTTATCACCAAGGGTTCGGGGCGTATCGCCGAGGTTTCCGCCCGCTTTACCCTGGACGCCATGCCCGGCAAGCAGATGGCCATCGACGCCGACCTGTCGACAGGCTTGATCGACGAAGAAACTGCCCGTACCCGGCGTAAGGAACTGGAAGACGAAAGCACCTTCTTCGGGGCCATGGACGGTGCCTCAAAGTTTGTCCGTGGCGACGCCATCGCCGGTCTGCTGATTACTTTTATCAACGTCATCGCCGGGATGATTATCGGCGTTGCCCAGAAAGACCTGAGCTTCCCCGAAGCCGCTGATTTTTACACACGGTTGACCGTCGGCGATGGTCTTGTCACCCAAATTCCGGCGCTGATCGTCTCGACTTCAGCCGGTTTGATGGTGACCAAGGCCGGTGTCCGCGGATCGACGGAAAAAGCCCTGTTCGCACAGCTTGGCGGGCATCCCAAGGCGCTTGGCGTCAGCTCTCTACTGCTCATCCTTATGGGCGTACTTCCAGGCGTTCCGGCCTTGCCGTTCTTTTTCCTTGGCACCACTGCCGGCCTCATGGCCTTTTTTGTCAACCGCGGTCAGGAGAAGACAAAGCAGGAAGTCTCACTGCGCCAAGAGGAGGCCGAACTTGAGCCATCAAGCATTGAAGATGAGCCGATCTCATCTGCCCTGCGGATCGATTATCTTCGTCTGGAACTCGGTTACGGTCTGCTATCGCTGATCAACAATCCGAAAGAAGGCCAGCGCCTGACCGACCAGATCAAGGTGCGTATTCAGGACAACATGCAGCTATCGGCCAACGCCTACGTTGTCAGGCTTAAAGAGATCGAAGCCGGTGAAGGCGACCTGCGTCCCAACATGCTGCTGGTCATGGACCCGCGCGGCGAGGAGATCACCCTGCCTGGCGAGAAAACCATCGAGCCAACTTTCGGCCTTCCGGCCATGTGGATTGATGAGACCAACCGCGAAGAAGCCCTGTTCAGGGGCTATACAGTTGTCGACCCGGCGACCGTCATCACCACTCATCTGACGGAAGTCATCAAGGATAACATGGCCGAACTGCTGTCCTACGCCGAAACCCAGAAATTGATGGATGAGCTCGACAAGGAACACCAGAAACTGATCGCTGAAATGATCCCGGCCCAGATCTCCCTTGGCGGCGTCCAGCGGGTGTTGCAGAATTTGCTGGCTGAACGAGTCTCAATTCGCGACCTGCCGACGATCCTGGAGGGTATTTCCGAGGCCTGCGGCCAAACCCGCAACATCACCATGATTACCGAACACGTGCGGGCCCGACTGGCCCGTCAGATCAGTTCTATGAACACCAATGATGCCGGTATCATCACCATGATTACGCTGACCCCGGAATGGGAACAGGCTTTCGCCGAATCCATCGTCGGCACCGGTGAAGAGCGTCAATTGTCAATGCCGCCAAGCCGCTTGCAGGAATTCATCACCGCCCTGCGCAATGCCTTCGAAAGGCAGGCCATGATGGGCGAAACGCCGGTCCTTCTGACGAGCCCGACTATCAGGCCGTTCGTGCGTTCCATCGTCGAGAGGTTCCGCCCGATGACGACCGTGATGTCGCAAAATGAAGTCTTCTCCAAGGCCAGCATCAAGACCCTTGGACAGGTATAATCCGCCATGCGCATGAAATCATTTTTCGCACCGACCATGACCGAAGCCATGGAACTGGTGCGCTTCGAAATGGGCTCCGAATCGATCATCGTCGCTACCCGCGACGATGCCGACGGTGCCGTCATTACCGCCGCTATGGAAGACACAGCATCTAACGGGCTAAAGAAATCCGAAAAACTGACAGTCCCGGAACCGCCGGTCTTCAATCTTGAAGAGACCGCCGACGTCATTCGCCAGAGCCTGAGCTTTCACGGGGCGCCGATGTCACTGGCTGAACGGTTGGCTGGCAACGCCAGTGCCATGATCGCCGACTCGCCGACCTTGGCCCTCGCCGCGGCCATGGATGAAGCATTCACTTTTGATCCCATATCGACGTTACTGACCAACAAGGCACGCTCAAAGAAGGCGCCGAGAATTTTCATGATGGGGCAACCGGGGGCAGGAAAAACCATCACCACGGCAAAATTGGCAGCACTGGTCGCCTTGAGCAAAAACATTCCACAGGTCATCACCACCGACTGCAAAAGAGCCGGCGGCATCGAGCAATTAGCGGCTTTCACGCGAATCCTGAATATCGATCTTCAGGCGACTGACAATCCCGATGAGCTGTTAAAGTTGCTCGCCGGATGCAAAAGCGACGCCCCGGTTCTGATCGATAGCCATGGCTGCAATCCTTTCGATAAACAGGAAATGGACCATCTGGCGTCCCTCGTAAGGTGCGCCGAGGCGGAAAACGTGCTGGTCCTGGCGGCTGGCGGCGACGCCCTGGAAACCGCTGAAATTGCACGGGAATTTGCCTCTATCGGGGCGACGCGCCTGGTCATTACCCGGCTTGATATGACACGCCGTTTGGGTAGCATTCTGGCCGCCGCCGATGCCGGCAGACTCTCATTATCTGACGTCAGCATCACACCCGGTGTCGCCGAAGGCATCAATCCAATAAATCCGGTCTCACTAGCTCAACTGATAATGCCGTATACTGATACGCACCCTGCGGGCTATTCGACCATGAGCAATCGAAACCACACCATGACCGAGGCAGCATTATGAGTTCCGCACCGACCCTGGCTCCGCGTCCCTCTTCAAGGGTAAACGGACAAAATATGATCGCTATCGCCTCCGGTAAGGGTGGTGTCGGCAAGACCTGGTTCGCCATTACCTTGGCCCACGCACTGGCCCGCCAAAAGGTCCGCACCTTGCTGTTTGACGGCGACTTGGGACTGGCCAATCTGGACATCCAGCTGGGGCTGATGCCCAAGCACGACCTTGGCAGCGTCATTGCCGGCAGGCTGACCCTCAATCAAGCGGTTCTGACTTATGAAGAAGGCAACTTCGACATTGTCGCCGGTCGCTCCGGTTCCGGCGGGCTTGCCAACATTCCGGCCAGCCGCTTGCAGATTTTAGGCGATGACCTGAACCTTCTGTCGGCCGCTTACGACAAGGTTATTATTGACCTGGGTGCCGGCGTTGAACGCACCGTGCGCCAACTGACCCAGAGCGTCGGCACCTGCCTTGTCGTCGCAACCGACGAGCCGACGTCGCTTACCGACGCCTACGCCTTTATCAAGGTCACCCACATGGAGCGCTCCGGTGCCGACATGCGCATTGTCATCAACATGGCCAATTCGACGCGCGAGGGTGAACGGACGTATAATACCCTGCTTAAAGCCTGTGAAGGATTCCTGAAGATTTCTCCGCCGCTACTCGGTGTCATCAGGCGCGACAACAAAGTCCGTGAGGCGATCAAGAGCCAATCATCGATTCTGACCCGCTTCCCCAACACCGAAGCCGCCAGCGACGTCGAAATGATTGCCACCAAACTCAAGGATTAAGCTTCGTTCAAATATCAGAACTCAGGGATTGAGTTTTAATGACCACCATTACGCCACCCATAGCGCCGCAGCCACTGCCAAGCAGCCCCAGCGTGGCACCCGTTGTCGTCGTTCAGTCACCACCGGCGGCACTGGCCCGTCTGGCCATCGGGCAGTTACTGGAAGTAACGGTGACAATCCAGACCGCAAAGAACGTTTTCCAGGTTCAAACCCCATTGGGTCAGTTACAAATTCAAACGGCCCTGCCCCTGCCCAAAGGCGGCGTGTTGGTCTTGCAATTGCAATCGCAATCCCCTGCCGTTCAATTCCAGATCAACAGCCTGAACGGTTCGATACCGCCCAATGTTCTCAAACCCGGCAATGCCGCCGCACTGGCTTCCGGTATCGCGGCACGGGCGGTCGGTAAGGTTCCCGGCCATGATCAACCGGCGACAATTGCCAAATTAATCCCCGGCAACGTCTTGCAGGCAACCGTATTGCGTCCAATGTCGCAACCCCCTGGGCAATCCACCGGCGTTGCCTCAGCGCCTGCGAACCCTGCCACATCCGCCCTCAAGGGTGCCCCGCCAGGGCAACTCGGAACGACTCAAGGTCTGGCAAAACAAGCGGGCCCGCAGGCCCCTGTGAGCGCCAAGCGAAGTGGGCCAACGCCCGCCCCTGCCCATAACCACAGCAGCGTCGGCAAAGCCGCTTCGCCGCTTGCTGCAAAGCCATCTGGCGTGCTGCCGTCGGGTTCCCAATTAAGCGTCAGGATTACCGGTGTCCAATTACCCAATCCGGCGACAACTGGCACCACACCTGCGGCCCCAACAGGCCCCACGACAAACCCGACGATTACTCCCGGGACACCCTTAAGCGGGACGGTGACGGGCAGCACACCGGCGGGGCATACCATCGTCCAGACCAGGGTCGGGACGTTCGCGCTGGCGACCCAGACGGTCGTCCCGCGCGGCAGCGTCATATCCCTGGAGGTGGTCACCGCACCGAGCCCGCTTGCAGTCAAACCGGGGGATACCACGAGCCTCCATCAATCAATGTTCGCATCGAGAAAATGGCCGGCCCTTGAGCAGGTTATTCAAGTCCTGCACGAAGCCACCCCGACGACCGCCCAACAACTGGTCAATTCCTTTATCCCACGCCCGGATGCAGGATTGACCTCGGGCCTGCTGTTTTTCCTAACGGCGCTGCGTGGCGGCGATATGCGTTCGCTGATCGGCGAGGCCCCGATGCGTTTGATCGAGAGCCGCCGACCCAACCTTGCCGGTCGCGTTAGTGAGGACTTTACGGCGCTGGCGCGCATCGCCGACGAACCCGGTCCCAGCGACTGGCGTGTCGCCTTGATCCCCATTAACACAGGCGCTGAAATAGAACAGATCCGCCTGTTAATGCGGCAACATGGCAGTGATGATGAGGAAGCCACCGACACAGGCGACAGCCGCTTTGTCATCGATGTCGAACTGTCTACATTTGGCCGCCTCCAGTTGGATGGTCTGGTTCGCAACAACGGCAAGTCTCTCGACCTGATCATCCGTTCCGAGGTGCCGCTGTCTGAAACCATGCACGATGATATCCGCACCATCTTTCTTGATGCCGCCGACTTGACCGGCCTTACCGGCAGTGTCAACTTCCAGGCAGCACCGCCATTGTTCATCGACATTGCCGACCCTTCAATCGACCACGATCTTGGTCTCGTGGTATAGGACGCGATATGGATATCAACACAAGACGCAGCTTTCTGGTAACCGAGCGCAATCCGGATGTTAAGCTCGATTATGTCATCACCATCACCGGCCATATGGCAAGCCATGATGAAATTGACAGTAGCGCCGTCAGCCTGCGCTATGTTCCCGACAAGACGATTTTACAACCGGCGTCCTTTGGACGTTATCTGGATGCCCTGGGCACCCTGGGTTGGACTGCCCTTGAAGAAGCCGCAGCGGCGATCCTGAATGACGTCAACAACGAATTGATTGCGCGTTGGGTGCAAGTCGAAATTTCCGCCCCCGATCAGGTCCACCCCGGCATCGACCGCCATGAAGTGCTGCTTGAAGACCGCCAGCCCAACTGGGATAACGCCGGATTGCTATCGCGGCTTAAATGACACTAACCAGCCTT
>CBFDEA010000047.1:0-8110 GCA_965603695.1 uncultured Rhodospirillaceae bacterium
TTTCCTCGAGCTGTGGGCGCAGGAAGCAGCGCATATCGACGATTTCTTCCGACACGTCTTCGCTGTCCATCAGTTCCTTACGTTGTTCGAAAATAACCTTGCGCTGGTCATTCATGACATCGTCGAATTTAAGCAGGTTTTTGCGGATTTCGAAGTTCCGGCCTTCGACCTTTTGCTGGGCTTTCTCAAGCGCCTTGTTGACCCAGGGGTGGACAATCGCCTCACCCTCTTCAAGGCCCAGTTTTTGCAACATGGAGTCGATGCGTTCGGAACCGAAAATGCGCATCAGATCGTCTTCCGGCGACAGGAAGAACTTCGACGCGCCCAAGTCGCCCTGACGCCCGGCGCGACCGCGTAGCTGGTTGTCGATGCGCCTGCTTTCATGGCGTTCGGTGCCGATAATGTACAGGCCGCCAGCGTTCAGAACCTCTTGCTTGCGGGCTTTGACTTCGTCCGTGATGCGCGTCTTTATTTCTGCGATCTTTGCTTCGTCGCTAACGCCGTCGAGTTCTTTGGCCAGACGCATGTCAAGGTTGCCGCCTAGCTGAATATCGGTACCGCGGCCTGCCATGTTGGTGGCGATGGTCACCGATCCCGGCTCGCCTGCGGTGGCGATGATGCTGGCTTCCTGTTCATGGTGGCGGGCGTTGAGGACGTTATGTTCGATCTTGGCGGCTTTTAACAGGCCTGAAAGGTGTTCGGATCTTTCGATGCTGACGGTGCCGACCAGCGTCGGTTGCTGGCGCTTCTGGCAACTCTTGATAAGCTTGATAAGGGCCGCATCTTTTTCGTCGGTGGTGCGGTAGACTTCGTCATCCATGTCGTTACGAATACACGCAACGTTGGTCGGGATATCGATCACTTCGAGGCCGTAAATTTCTGAAAATTCTCCGGCTTCGGTCATCGCCGTTCCGGTCATCCCGGCGAGTTTCGGATATAGCCTGAAATAGTTCTGGAAGGTAATCGAGGCCAGGGTCTGGTTCTCGTTCTGAATTTCAACGCTTTCCTTGGCCTCCAAGGCCTGATGCAGGCCATCGGAATAGCGCCGCCCTTCCATCATGCGGCCGGTGAATTCGTCGATAATGATGACTTTGTTGTCGGCGACGATGTAATCGGTATCGCGCTCGAACAGGATATGCGCCCTGAGCGCCTGATTGGCGTGGTGGACCAGTGCAATGTTGGTCAGGTCGTACATCGAGCCTTCTTCAAGCAGGCCCGCTTCACGCAGTAGCTGCTCGACCTTCTCGGTGCCGACTTCGGTCATGGTGACCGCCTTGACCTTCTCGTCTTTTTCGTAATCTTCGGGCGACAGCTTGGGGATCAGTTTGTCGATGGCGACATACATATCGGCGGCGTCTTCGGTCGGCCCGGAAATAATAAGCGGCGTGCGCGCTTCATCAATCAGGATTGAATCGACTTCATCGACGATGGCGTAACCGAACGGCCTTTGCACCATCTCTTCCAAGGTGAATTTCATATTGTCGCGCAGGTAATCGAAGCCAAGCTCGTTATTTGTCGCGTATGTCACGTCGCTGGCGTAGGCGGCGCGGCGATCGCTGTCGTCCAGCCCATGGACGACGGAGGCGCAGCTCATGCCCAGCGCGCTATAGATCGCGCTCATCCATGCGGCGTCGCGCTTGGCCAGGTAGTCGTTGACGGTGACCACATGGGCGCCGTTGCCGTTAAGCGCGTTGAGATAGACCGGCAGGGTCGAGGCCAGGGTCTTGCCTTCACCGGTGCGCATTTCGGTAATCATGCCCTTGTGCAGGACGATACCGCCAAGCAACTGGACATCGTAATGGCGCTGGCCAAGGGTCCGCTTGGCCGCCTCGCGAACGGTGGCGAAGGCGTCTATCAGCAGGTCATCCAGACTTTCGCCGTCGCTCAGGCGCTGTTTCAGCCACGGCGTGCGGGCGCGCAGTTCATCGTCGCTCAATGCCTCAAGTTGCGGCTCTAGCGCATTGATGGCGAGGACGTCTTTGTGCAGGGTTTTCAGGAAGCGCTCGTTGGCAGAACCGAACAGTCGCCGGGCAATCGCGCCGATCATAATTGACCTCAAAAAAATTAATGGCGGAGAGGACCGAAAGAACGTCTCCCGGGCCGATGAAAGAGATAGAGTCCGTAACGGCGTCTGTCAATGTAGCGTACAAGAGAATTTGCAGCGCGGGCCGAAGAGCGCGGCCCGAATTTGCTCTTTTTTGATAAAATTTTTGTCAGGTGTGATGGCCATCACAGCCAGCAGGGGCTGGCATTCATTACGGTCCCGAAACATTATCAATGATGTTGGCCAGCTTAAGGCAGGCCAATGGGGGGAGCGGGAAAGTAATGCACAATAAGCCCTACGAAGGCTTAAAGGTCGTCTTGGCCGAACCGAGATCGGCCTTGAGAAAACAATATCTGAACGTGCTCAGGGAGCTCGGTTGTACGGATATTGTTGAAACCGGCAATATCAAGGATGTCTGTGCCGCCCTTGAAGAAGGCGGTGTCGATGTGCTGATCGGCGACACCACCCTTCCGGAAGGCGATCTGTCCGAAGTTATCCACCAGGTGCGCCATAGTCAGATTGGCGATAATCCGTTCATCCTTGCCATGATTCTGGTTGCAGAGTCCGATAAGGGGGTTATTGGGCGGGTTATTGATTCGGGAGCCGATGATATCTTGATCAAGCCACTGGGCGCGGCGCAGTTACGGGCCCGTTTGCTGATGTTTACCAGCGGGCGCAGGCCCTTTGTCGTGACCTCCGATTACATCGGTCCAGACCGGCCATCAAAAGAACGCAAAGGCGGCTGTAAAATTCCCCAGATTAAAGCGCCAAACCCGTTATTGGTCAGGATTAGTGGTGGCCATGGTAGTGGCGTCATGAAACGGGCCGTGAAAAGGGCGATGATCGTTGTCAATGAACAAAAGATCGAACGCCACGCCTATACCATTAACTGGTTGATGGAACGCTTAAGCACGGTGCAAAACGGCGATATGCCAGTCAGTGAGCTGAATATGGAAGAGCAACTCCAACGTCTCAATGAAGTCGCCAGAGATCTTGCCAGCCGCCTTAGCGGAACCAATTACCAGCATGCAGCGGAAATGTGTCAGACGCTTGAAAACATGACCTTATTATTGACAAGGACTCCAGACCTTGCTGGTCAGGAGGAAATCTCTCTGCTTGGTAAATTGACGACTGTTATCAAACGCAAATGCAACGGCAATTGCGGCCCCGAAGAGATGCCGCAGGTTTCTTCTGCACAGGTAAATTCCGGGGCCATTGCACAAGCGGTAGCCTGATTGTCAGCTTGAGCGACAGGCTGAACGCTTCGGGCTTGGCACAGTTCACTATCAATCGCATATAGACAGCCCTTGTCTGGCGCACGCCGATATGGTTTATCCGTTGTAGAACTTGAGAGAACCAGCAACCGCATTTCCCATATAAGGACTTTCTACTGTCATGACCCGTTTCAGCCTTACATCCCTTGTCTTTGTCTTCGCACTTGCCCTGATCAGCCCGCAAGCCGTTTTCGCCGCTGAAGATTCTGTCGTCGTCGCCCAGGTCAATGGCATCAAGATTTTACGTTCTGATATTGATGATGCACGCCTGCGCCTGCCCGAACGCTTCAATGACGTTCCTGTGGAAGCGGTATACGGGATGCTCGTCAATTCGCTGATCGACAGCAAGTTGGTCGCGGCAGAGGCCCGCAAGATCAACCTGCACGAGGACGCGGGTGTCCGCAAGCAGATGGCGCGGATCGAAGAACAGGTTTTGGAACGCGCCTTCCTGACAACCTACATCAACAAGCGCATCACCGATAAGGCGCTGAAAGATCAGTACGAAAAGATGGTCAAGCAAGTGGCGGTGAAGGAAGAAATCAGCGCCCGCCATATCCTACTTGAGACAGAGGCCCAGGCCAACGAAGTCATTAAGGAATTGCAGGGCGGTGGCGATTTTGCCGAGCTTGCTAAATCCAGATCGAAAGGACCATCCGGCCCGAGCGGCGGCGATCTTGGTTTCTTCGCCGAAGGACAGATGGTGCCGGCGTTCTCGAAGGCCGCTTTCGCCCTGAAGGTGGGCGAGACCACCAAGGAGGCGGTGCAGACTCAGTTCGGTTGGCATGTTATCAAGGTCGAAGACCGGCGCACCGTGCAGCCGCCGACCCTGGAACAATCCGAAGCGCAATTGCGCCTCGCCCTATCGCGGGAAATCGGCACGGCGTTCTTGCAGGAATTGCGCAAGACGGCAACCGTCGAACGCTTCAATCTGGACGGCACACCCTTGAAAGCGGATGATGCCGCTCAGTAACTCTTAATTCTCTGGAAATAACCATGAGCGACATCTCTCCGTTGGCACCCGAACAGTTCCCGGCCATGCCCGCCATCAAAGGGGTCAGGTTGGCATCCGGCGAGGCCGCCATTCATTATCAGGGCCGAACCGACCTGATGGTCGCCGAGATGGCCGCAAGCACAACCGTGGCCGGGGTCTTTACCCGTTCGCTGACGGCTTCGGCACCGGTGGAATGGTGCCGCAAGGCATTGATCGGCGGTCAGGCACAGGTCCTGGTCGTCAATTCCGGCAATTCTAACGCTTTTACCGGGCAAGCCGGGGTCGCCTCCGTCGAGCGCACGGTCGAAGCCGCCGCCGACTTGTTTTCGTGCAGGCCATCCAAGGTTTTCGTCGCCTCGACCGGTGTCATCGGCGAACCGCTGGCCGATGACAAACTGACCGCCGCCTTGCCGGGGATCAGCGAGGCATTAAGCGAAGACAACTGGCGCGCCGCCGCCGAAGCGATCATGACCACCGATACCTTTCCCAAGGGGGCCAGCCGCACCGCTAAAATCGGCGATGTCGAAGTGACCATCAACGGCATCGCCAAGGGTTCGGGCATGATCGCCCCGGATATGGCGACGATGCTGGCGTTCGTCTTTAGCGATGCCGATATTGCCGCCGAGGACTTGCAGGAACTGCTGCTCCAGGGCACCGAAAAGTCCTTCAACGCCATCACCGTCGACAGCGACACCTCGACCAGCGACACCTTGATGGTGTTCGCTACCGGCCAGGCGGGCAACGCGCGGGACGCCTCGCTCGATGATTTCAAGGCCAAACTTAACGATCTTCTGGTCGATCTGGCCTGTCAGGTGGTCCGGGACGGCGAGGGCGCGAGCAAGTTCATTGCCGTCACCGTAAACGGTGCCGAAGACGACGCCGCGGCCAGGAAGATCGGCCTTGCCATCGCCAATTCGCCGCTGGTCAAGACCGCCGTCGCCGGTGAAGACGCCAACTGGGGCCGCATCGTCATGGCCGTCGGCAAAGCCGGGCAGAAGGCCGACCGCGACAAACTGGCAATCGATATCGGCGGCGTGCGCGTCGCGGCAAGCGGCGTCGTCGTCCCCGGTTATGACGAAACGCCGGTCGCCGAACACATGAAGGGGCAGGAAATCGATATCGCCGTCGATGTCGGTATCGCTGGCGGCACCGCGACGGTGTGGACCTGCGATTTGACCCACGGGTACATCACAATCAATGCCGATTACAGATCCTGATAGGGCCTGCTATGGCCTCGAGGTTATAAAGCCCGACCCATCGGTGCCGACCCTGCTGGTCACCGCCGTCGCCCTGATCGATGTTGATAACCGGGTGCTGCTCGCCCAAAGGCCCGCAGGCAAGACGATGGCGGGCCTGTGGGAATTCCCCGGCGGCAAGGTCGATGCCGGTGAAACCCCGGAATCCGCCCTGGTCCGCGAGCTACGCGAAGAGCTAGATATCGACATCACCGAAAGTTGCCTGGCACCGCTGACCTTCGCTTCCCATATCTACGGGGCGGGGGAGGCCGGACAGAAGGCTTTTCATTTGCTCATGCCGCTCTTTGTTTGTCGGGTCTGGAAGGGTATGGTTAAACCGATGGAGGGGCAGCAGTTGAAATGGGTCCGCCCCCTCGATATGAGAAACCTTGATATGCCCGCCGCCGACATTCCCCTGGTGGCGATTTTAAGGGACTGGTTATGAGCAACGCCTGCGTCATTATCATCGGTAACGAAGTGCTTTCGGGGCGCACCAAGGACGCCAACCTGGCATTTTTGGGCGAACGCCTGAACGAAATCGGCGTCCGCCTGAGCGAGGCCCGGGTCATCGCCGACGACGCCCAAGTTATTATCGACACCGTCAACGATTGCCGGGCGCGCTTCGATTATGTTTTTACCACCGGCGGCATCGGCCCGACCCACGACGACATCACATCGGCGGCCATCGCCAAGGCCTTCGGCCTGCCGCTGATCCGCGACCCTGACGCGCTGGCCCTGCTCCAGCAGCATTATGACAATCCCGAGGACCTTAACGAACAGCGCCTGAAAATGTGCGAGATGCCGGAGGGCGCGACCCTGATCGACAACCCGATCAGCCGTGCGCCGGGCTATCAGATCGGTAACGTTTTCGTCCTCGCCGGGGTGCCGGTGGTGATGCGGGCGATGTTCGAATCCCTCAAACACCGCCTCGACGGCGGTTTGCCCATGCAATCGAAGACGCTCGTCGCCTATATCGGCGAAGGCATCTTGGCCGGCGGCCTCGGCGTCGTTCAGGAAGCCCATGCAAGTATCGAAATCGGCAGCTATCCGTTCTTCCGCGATGGCAAGCTGGGCGCGGCGCTGGTCTTGCGCGGCACCGATGAAGCGGCGCTCGATGCCGCGGCAGAGGCAGTCAGGCAGATGGTTCGCGGCCTCGGCGTCGAGCCTTTCGAAGAAGACCCTAACGCCTGATCGTCGTGCTTCGCGGCGGTAAGCGATCCTGCCAGCCGTGCCGCTGCAGTTCCGGGTCGATGTGTTCTTCCTCGGGGTAGCCAATGCACAGATAGGCGACCAGTCGCCAGTCTGCGGGCACGTCGAGGGTGGCGTTGATCTCGGCGGCATTCAGGATCGACACCCAGCCGACGCCGATTCCTTCCGCCCGGGCCGCCAGCCACAGGGTATTGACCGCGCCGACCACCGAATAAGCCAGGGTCTCGGGCATGGTTTTCTTGCCCAGTCCGTGCCCGTCCTCGGTCAGGACATCGGCGAACACTGCCAACTGGACCGGTGCGCGGTCCATTCCTGATAGTTTCAGGGTCGCATAAAGTTTCGCCTGATCGCCTGCGTAATCATTCAGCGCCTCGGCGTTGGCGGCCTCAAAATTGGCCCGTACCTGCGCCCGCCGCTCAGGCGCGTCGACGGTGACGAAGCGCCACGGCTGGCTGTTGCCGACACTGGGGGCAAGCGACGCCGTGGCAATCAAGCCGTCGATCACGGCGGGATCAATAGGATCGCCCAAAAACCGCCGCACATCGCGCCGCCAGGCGAACAAATCGCCGAGCGCCGCCCTGAACCCGGCATCGAATTCCGGCGGCTTCCGGCCCTCAAGAGATTTTTTTTCATCAACCATGGTCAGAGTGTTAGCACGAATAGGCAAACGTGCTATATCCATATTCGCCGATCACAGGCCGACATGCGGGCGTGGTGAAATTGGTAAACACAAGAGACTTAAAATCTCTCGGCCGCAAGGCCTTGCCGGTTCAAGTCCGGCCGCCCGCACCATTCTTCGTCAACATTTCCACTATCCTATCCTGTCTTTCCCGCGAAGGCGGGAATCCAGTTTGTCCGAATAAAGCGCATTGCCTTGAAAGATCGGAACGGGTTTGACTGTCCCCATGGCAAGGCTCACACTTCATAGCCGCAATATTGTTCTCATAACAAAGTTTGGCTTGAGTTTCTGCTTCTGAAACCCTCTCATTCTGTTCGGGAGATTATTTGCAGGAGATACTTTTGAGCCCGCAAGCCCAGGACATTTTGCAATCGCTAGATCGGCGCGTTGCCGACATTGTCGAAGCCTGCACCGCCTGCGGGGCCTGTGCGGCAGTTTGTCCGACACCGGGCATTGAAGGTATCGAAGCGTTCGACTTTGAGCAGATAACCTCCGGCGTTTTGGATATTCTGCGCGGCGGAGCGGGGCCGGAAAATGCCGAACGCTGGGCCCGCGGGTGCTGCGGCAGCGGCTTTTGTCTGAGTGTCTGTGAGCAGGGAATCAACCCGCGCTTTATGTTGAACATGGCCCGGCGTGCCTTGTTCAGACGCCAGCCCGTCGCCGAACGCAAACAGCAAG
>CBFDEA010000048.1:0-8104 GCA_965603695.1 uncultured Rhodospirillaceae bacterium
CTCATTTTTGGAAAGGGTTTCGCCGATGTTGGCGAAGTTCTTGGCGTCTTCCTCAAGGCCGCCTTCACCGAGTCCCAAGCCACGGATCAAGGCCCGGTGTACCAGCAGATCGGCATAGCGGCGGATCGGCGAGGTGAAATGGCAATAGCGCCTAAGCGCCAGGCCGAAATGACCAATATTGTCGGGGTTGTATTCGGCCTGGCTTTGGCTGCGCAGCACGACCTCGTTAACCATCGTGGCGTTTGCCGTGTCTTTGACCTTGTCGAGAATCCGGTTGAACAGTTCGGCCCGGATGGCTTGACCCTTGGCCAGACGAA
This sequence comes from uncultured Rhodospirillaceae bacterium, assembly GCA_965603695.1. GTDB lineage: Bacteria > Pseudomonadota > Alphaproteobacteria > Rhodospirillales > JABHCV01 > JACNJU01. The sequence continues at coordinate 318 of CBFDEA010000048.1, forward strand.
TGGACAGGCTGTCGAGAAACTGGCGCAGGCTTTCCATCTTCTCCATGGAGGGCTCGTCGTGAATGCGGTACATGCAGGGTTGGCGTTTTTTCTCCAGGGTTTCGGCGGCGGCGACATTGGCGGCGACCATGAATTCTTCGATCAGCTTGTGACTGTCGAAGCGTTCACGCATTTCGACTCGCGCGACCTCGCCGTCCTCGCCAATGACGATGCGTCGTTCCGGTAAATCCAGCTCCAGCACCCCGCGCTTGTGGCGGGCCTTGTTCAGGGCCTCGTAAGCGCCGTACAGGGGGGCTATGACCTGCTCGGTCAAAGGGCCTGTGTGTTCGTCTGCGTCGCCGTCGCGGGCCGCCTGGACTTGCTCATAGGTCAAGCGGGCATGCGATTTCATCAGGCCGCGCACGAAGCGGTGGCGGATCAGTTGGCCGTCGGCGCTGATCCACATATGGGCGGCCATGCACGGGCGTTCTTCATGCGGCACCAGCGAGCACCAGCCGTTGGACAGGGCTTCGGGCAGCATGGGCACGACCCGGTCGGGGAAATACACTGAATTGCTGCGCTCATAAGCACCGCGATCAAGCGCGTCGCCGGGCCTGACGTACCAGGCGACGTCGGCGATGGCGACAATCAGATGCCAGCCGCCGGGATTTTTCTTGTCGCTGTCGGGTTCGGCGAAGACGGCATCGTCGAAGTCGCGGGCGTCGGCCCCGTCGATGGTCACCAGGGCGACGTCGCGCAAGTCTTCGCGCTTGCCTAACGGGGCGGCCTTGGCGGCTTTTGCCAGAGCAAGGGCCTGGTCGGTGAAGGTCGTCGGAATGTCGTAATCATGGATGGCGATCAGGCTGATCGATGTCGCGCCGGCTTCCGTGTTGAGCCGTTCCAGCACCTTGGCCTGACGCAGCCCGGTCCGCCGTCCGGGCAGTATTTCACAGCGCACAAGATCGCCCTCGGCGGCGTCCAGGGCGTCGGCCTTGGCGATGAAGTAGTCACCCTTGGCTTTGCGGCTGGTCGATTTCAGGCGGCCCTGTCCTTCGACGATGGTGTAGATTCCGAGGATCTTTTCGGCGGCGGCACCGATCAGGCGGATGGTCCGACCCTCATAGGACTGGTCTTCGCTACGGGTGAGCCGGGCGAGCACCCGATCGCCGGGGGCCAGGGCCGGGCTGCCACGGCGTTCCGGGGCCATGTAGATGGCCGGGGGGGCAGTTTCTTCATCCCAGGTCATCGGCTTGGCGCGAATTTCGCCGTCCGTGTCGGGGCCGATAATGACGACGACGCCGACCGGTGGCAGGGAACCCGGTTCGGCAAATTTATGGCCGGGGCCGCGCTGAATCTGACCGTCTTCCTTCATTTCCTTGAGCAGCTTCTTGAGCTGCATCTTTTGGTCGATGTCGAGGTTGAAGGCGCGGGCGATCTCGCGCTTGCCGACCCGTCCCGGTGTATCCTCAATAAACTTCAGGACCTCATCGCGGCTGGGAAAGGGCGCGTGCTTTTTTGGTTTTTTAATCAAAATTACTGAGCCTCTAGGGCAGTTCCTGCTTGATCATTCCTGATCCGGTTTGGCGGCTTCTTTTTTTGGCGCTTTCTTCTTCGCCGGTTTCTTCTTGGCCGCCTTCTTTTTTGCCGGTGCCTTTTTCGCAGGCGCTTTCTTGCCATTCTTGCCATTGCCGGCTTTGGCATCGGCAAGGGCGACGGCTTCCTCCAGGGTCAGGGTATCGGCGTCGGTGCCTTTGGGGATATTGGCGCGGACCATGCCGTGCGAGACGAAAGGCCCCCAGCGACCGCTTTTGATGCTGACCGGCTTCTTGCTTTTGGGATGATTGCCAAGCACCTTCGGCGGGTCTTTCTTCGGGGCCGCCTCGATCAGATCGATGGCCCGATTGATGCCGATGGTCAGCACGTCATCATCGCCTTTCAGCGACAGGAAAAGCCCGCTGTATTTCAGGTATGGCCCGAAGCGACCGAGTCCGGCCTGGATCATCTCGCCGGTTTCGGGAAGGATGCCGATATCACGCGGCAGTGCCAGCAAGCTGAGCGCCTTGTCCAAATTGACATCCGCCACCGGCATGCCGCGCGGCAACGAGGCGCGTTTCGGCTTGGTTTTCTTTTTCTTTTTGCCTTCGAGAATTTCCTCGACCTCGCCCAGTTGCACGTAAGTCCCGTAAGGGCCCTTGCGCATCGAGATTTCAAGGCCGCTAACCGGGTCTTTGCCAAGCACCACAGGGCCTGCGTCGGTTAAGCCAGCGCCATCTTCGTCGTTGACCACCAGGGGCCGGGTGTAGCGGCATTCCGGATAATTGGAGCAACCGATGAAAGCGCCGAATTTACCGAGCTTCAGGCTTAGTTGACCGTCATCGCAGGTCGGGCAGGCGCGCGGGTCTTTGCCATTGCCCAGGTCATGGAAGAAATGCGGTCCGAGCAGCTCATTGAGGTTATCGAGAACATCGCGGACCCTGAGTTCCTTGGTGTCGTCAACGGCTTTCGAGAAAGATTCCCAGAATTCGCGCAGGACTTCTTTCCATTGGATGCGGCCACCGGAAATATCATCGAGCTTTTCCTCCAGCTCGGCGGTGAAATTGTATTCCACGTACTTGGTGAAAAAGCTGCTGAGGAAGGCGGTGACCAGACGGCCCCGGTCATCGGGTTGGAAACGGCGTTTGTCGAGAATCACGTAGTTGCGATCCTGGAGCACGGAAATGATCGACGAGTAGGTCGAAGGCCGACCGATGCCAAGCTCTTCCAGGGTCTTGACCAGAGAGGCTTCGGAATAACGCGGCGGCGGTTGGGTGAAGTGCTGATCGGGCTCGACAGAGGTGCGGGTCATCGCCTCGCCTTCGTTCATGTCGGGCAGAATGCGATCATTGTCGTCATCGCTTTTCTTTTCGTCTTGGCCTTCCTGATAGACTTTCAGGAAACCGTCGAAAGCAATGACCGAGCCGGTGGCGCGTAAGGTCGTCTGTCCGTCCGGCGATGTTAAATCTGCGGCGACCTGGTCCATGACGGCTGCTTCCATCTGGCTGGCGACGGTCCGCTTCCAGATCAGCTCGTAGAGTTTGCGCTGATCCTCATCAAGGTATTGGGCGACATCTGCGGGTTTGCGCCTGACGTCGGTCGGGCGCACCGCCTCATGGGCTTCCTGGGCGTTTTTCGCTTTTGTCTTATAGATGCGCGGAGAACCCGGCAGATAGGTCGGGCCGTAGCTGCCGTCGATCAGGGTGCGGGTGGCGCTGATCGCCTCGGCCGAGATCTGCACGCCATCGGTCCGCATATAAGTAATAAGACCGACCGTCTCGCCGTCGATGGTGAAGCCTTCATAGAGTCGCTGGGCGACTTGCATGGTCCGTTTGGTGGTGAAGTACAGTTTGCGCGATGCGTCCTGTTGCAAGGTCGATGTGGTAAACGGTGCCGCAGGATTGCGCCGCGATTGCTTGCGCTCAACCTTGCTGACGGAAAAGTCGGCGGCTTCGATGGCGGCCACGGCGCGCTGGGCGTGCGCTTCATTGGCGATCGACATCTTGTCGAGCTTGGCCCCCTCGAAGTGGGTCAGCTGGGCCTTGAAGGGGGCATCGGTGGGGGTGTTGAAACCGGCTTTGATCGACCAGTATTCCTGGGCATTGAAAAGTTCGATCTCGGTCTCGCGTTCGCAAATCAGGCGCAGGGCGACCGATTGCACGCGACCGGCGGAGCGTGAACCGGGCAGTTTGCGCCACAATACCGGCGACAGGGTGAAGCCGACCAGATAATCCAGTGCCCGTCGCGCCAGGTAGGCGTCGATCAGCGGCAAATCCAGATCACGCGGATGTTCGAAGGCCTCGAGGATGGCGCTCTTGGTGATCTCGTTAAAGACGACGCGCTTGACCTCAACGTCCTTGAGCAGGTTTTTCTTTTCCAGAACGTCCAGCACATGCCAGGAAATTGCCTCGCCTTCCCTGTCCGGATCAGTGGCCAGGAACAGGTGATCTGCTTTTTTGACGGCGTTGGCTATTTCTTTGATCTGCTTTAACGAGCGCGGGTCACTTTCCCACTGCATGGAAAAATCGTCTTCGGGATCGACCGAGCCGTTCTTCGAAGGCAGGTCGCGGACATGGCCGTAACTGGCCAGGACCGTGTAGTCCGTGCCTAAATATTTGTTGATGGTTTTGGCCTTGGACGGTGATTCGACGATGACGACGTTCATGTTTATCCCAAGCTTTCGCTTAAATCAGAATTAGAGAAACTTTGTTGCCGGGGTGCCTTTCCAAACGGCCTGCCAGTTCCATTTCGAGCAGGACCAACGACACGACGGCAGGGGACAATTGGCAGTTGCGGATGATTTCGTCAACATAAACGGACTCAAGGCCAAGATTTTCTTCGATCAGCGGACGCGCTTTTTCGACATCTTGCTGGTTTGGGGCGGGGGCTGATTTCCCTTCAAAATCAAAGACTTCCGGCTCCTCAATCGTGCGCCCTTCGGTTGCGTTGAGGGCCTCGAAAACATTTTCTGCGCTTTCGATCAATATGGCTCCCTGACGGATCAAGCGGTTGCCGCCGTGCGATCTGGGGTCGCCGGGGCTGCCGGGAACGGCAAAAACGTCGCGGCCTTGCTCCAACGCCATGCGAGCGGTGATCAGCGATCCGGACCTGGCTCCGGCCTCGATGACGACGACGCCCCTGGCAATTCCGGAAATGATACGGTTGCGCCGGGGGAAGTGGCGGGCCTGCGGGCGGGTGCCCGGCGGGATTTCCGATATCAACGCGCCGCTTTCTTTTAGTGCCTCATAAAGTTCGGCATTTTCCTTCGGGTAGACGATATCGACGCCACCGGCGACGACCCCGAGCGTCCCACTATCCAAGGCCCCCGCGTGGGCTTCCGCATCGATGCCGCGGGCCATGCCGGAAACCACCATAAAGCCGCCACGGCCCAGATCGGCGGCGATCTGGCGGGCGAATTTCTTGCCGTTGAGCGAGGCATTGCGGGCACCGACGATGGCGATAGATTTTTTCATCAACAGATGAGCATGGCCGAGAACGCTGATCAGCGGTGGCGGGTCTTCGATATGATGGAGCAGCGCCGGATAGCCAGGCTCGCCCCAGGCAATCAACTGGGCATCGAGGCTTTTGAGGGTGGCGATTTCATCCTCGGCCACGGCCTTCGGGGCGACCCGGATGGCCTTTTTGCCGCCGCGCCGGGCCAGCTCGGGCAGGGCGTCGAGGGCCGCACTGGCGGTGCCGAAGCGCTCCAGCAGCTTAAAAAAAGTGATCGGCCCGACATTCTCGCTGCGGATCAGGCGCAGCCAGTCGCGTTTTTCAGATTGCGAGAGCTCTTTTCGTTTCTTTTCACTCATGGGGAGAGACAGTGGCGAAGCTCTCAAGCCCCGTCAAGTATGCTTAACCTTAAGTCACTGTTGAGACGCCGCCTGAACACGGTTAATATTTTCAAAGGGATTGTGGGGAGGCGTCGGTTGATGAATTACACGCACTATAACGACTATTGTCAGTCGCTTGGGCAAACCACATACGTCATGCAGTGGGGCAATTCCCATGTCTGGAAAGTCGGCGGCAAGGTCTTTGCCATTGGCGGCTGGGACAATGGCAAGTATCCCGGCGTGACCTTCAAGGTCTCGGAAATCGCCTTTGAAATGTTATCGGACACCCCAGGATGCCGCCCGGCCCCCTACCTCGCCTCACGCGGCATGAAGTGGATCCAGCATTACGCCGAACCGGGATTATCCGACGACGAACTGAAAGCCTATCTGGCCGAATCCTACCGGTTGGTGTCGCTGGGATTGACCAAGAAAAAACAAAAAGAGCTGGGCCTTAATCAGGGTTAACTCTTTTTCTTACCAATCTTCGACTCCTCGCCTTTCAGAAGGCGGGCGATGTTTTCGTGGTGGCGGATGATTGAGAGGATGGCGAGGGCGGCGGCGAGGACGGCGACGTCGGGCTGACCAAGCCACCAGGCATAAAGAGGCGCGGCGGCAAGGGCGATCAGCGCCGACAGGGATGAGTAACGAAAGACGGCGGCGGCGGCGAGCCAGGTCGCACAAGCCGCCAGCCCAACCGGCCAGGCGACGGCGATCAGTACGCCTAAGGTCGTGGCGACGCCTTTGCCGCCCTTGAATTTAAGCCAGACCGGAAAATTATGACCGAGGATCGCCCCGCCCCCGGCGATCAGCCCGGCCAGTGGATCGATGGTCGCTAAAATCAGCGCCGCCGCCGCCCCTTTGCCGGAATCCAGCAGCAGGGTGGCCACGGCCAGCGGCTTGTTGCCGGTGCGCAGCACGTTGGTCGCACCGATGTTGCCCGAGCCGATATCACGGATATCGCCCAACCCGGCAAGCCGCGTCAGCACCAGCCCGAAGGGGACGGAACCGATCAGATAACCGGCGAGCAGGGCGATCAGGTGGGGCAGGCCAAATTCAGTCATGTTGATAGACGGTGCGGCCATCGACGACGGTCCTGAGCACCCGGCCCTGGACAAGATGCCCGTCGAAGGGCGAGTTCTTGGAAATACTGAGCATTTTGTCGGCGTCAATTTTCCAGCCGCGTTCAAGATCGATCAGGGTCAGGTCGGCGGCGGCGCCTTTTTGCAGGCGTCCGGCTTTAAGACCAAGCAGGTCCGCAGGCGCGCAGGTAATCAGTTTAAGGGTGGCAAGCAGGTCCAGATGGCCGTTATGGAAAAGCTCCAACGTCACCGCCAGCAGGGTTTCCAGGCCGACACCGCCAAAGGCGGCTTGGGCGAAGGGCAGGCGTTTGGATTCCTCGTCATGCGGCGCGTGGTCGGAGGCAATGGTATCGATGGTGCCGTCTTTCAGGCCTTCGATCACCGCCAGCCGGTCTTCTTCGGCGCGCAGCGGCGGCGACAATTTGGCGAAGGTGCGGTAGTCGCCGACGGCAATTTCGCTCAAAGCGAAGTAGGGTGGGGCGGTGTCGCAGGTGATGGGGAGGCCGCGCGCCTTGGCTTTCCTGACCGCCGCGATGGCGTCGGACGTTGACAGGTGGGCGAAGTGCAACCGACCACCGCTCATTTCAGCCAGTCGGATATCGCGTTCGACCATGATGAATTCGGCCTCACGCGGGATACCGCTGAGGCCCAGACGTGTCGCCGTCTCGCCGGAATTCATGACGCCGCCACGGGCCAGGCTTGGCTCTTCGGCATGCTGGATAATCATCTGGCCGAAGTTGGAGGCGTAGCTTAAGGCGCGGGCCATGATGCGGGCGTCGCCGACGGCCTTGATGCCGTCGGTGAAGGCCAGCGCGCCGGATTCCGAGAGCAGGCCGATTTCGGCCAACTCCTCGCCCAACAGGCCCTTGGTCACAGCCCCGTAGGGATAGACTTTCGCCAGCCCCAGTTTGCGGGCCCGGCGGGCGACGAATTCGAGCACCGACATGTCGTCGATCACCGGGGTGGTATTGGGCAGGCAGACCATGGAAGTGACGCCGCCAGCCGTCGCCGTGCGTCCGGCGGATTCCAGGGTGCCTTTGTATTCCTCGCCGGGCTCGCGTAGCTGGACCCGGATATCGACCAGTCCCGGCATCAGGCAGTGGCCCTGGCAGTCGATGCCGGTGATGCCGTCGGGCACGCCGTCTTTGAACAGGTCCGGGCCGAAATCGCTGATCGTCTCGCCGTCGCTGAGCAAGGCGCCGGGACTGTCCAGGCCGCTCGCCGGATCGAGCAGGCGGGCGTTTATGTAGGCGACGCGGCTCACTTGCCGTCTCCTTTTTTCAAGTTGGCGCTGAGCAGTTCCAGGCAGGCCATGCGCACGGCGACACCCATTTCGACCTGTTCCAAAATTGTCGAGCGCTCG
>CBFDEA010000049.1:0-8097 GCA_965603695.1 uncultured Rhodospirillaceae bacterium
GGGCGTAGTCGCAGCGCCCGGCCAGCTCGCTATAGACGGCGATCAAGTCCTGCACCCCGCTTACCTTACACGACAGGACGATCTTGTCGGCACCCATACCCAAAGCACGGGCCATATCAGCACTATCGAGGGCCGACCTGACAAGCGCTTCGCGGGTCACCTGAGCGGCATCCAGAGGAGCTGCAAGTTTGCTGTTTTCATCCATCAGGGCGACAACCAGTTGCTGATCCAGGCTGCCCCAATTGACGCCAATGCGGACCGGTCGATCGTAGGTCAGAGCGGTTTCGATCATCGATGAAAACTGGCTGTCTTTCTTTTCCTTGAAACCGACGTTGCCGGGATTGATCCGGTACTTGGCCAAGGCCTCGGCGCAGGCCGGGTTGTCGCCAAGCAGTTTGTGGCCGATGTAGTGAAAATCGCCGATCAGCGGCACCGAGACGCCCTGGGCGTCAAGTTTGTCGCGAATATGGGGGACGGCCTTAGCGGCGGCGTCGCGATCGACCGTCAGGCGCACCAGTTCTGATCCGGCACCGGCCAGGGCCACGACTTGCGCGACGGTTCCAGCAATATCGGCAGTATCCGTATTGGTCATCGACTGAACGATAATAGGGGCGTCGCCACCGACCTTAAGCGGGCCAATATCGACCGCAACGCTTGAGCGCCGCGGTGGAAGCAGAACGTTGGACACGGCTTAAATCCTCGTCATCATTGGTCTTAATTCGCGGCGGCACCCTGACGCAACAAATCCGGGTCCAGAGTGACATTTCGCCGGACTTTCCCGGCCTCGCCCAAATCTGGCACCACTTCGCCGTCTACCAGAATTTCCAAGGCCCCGGCGTTGCCCGTCAACAGGACAAGACCTGGCTGATCGGGTACCCGGTAACTGTCGCCAGCCCTGAGCAGACGGGTCAAAAGCAAGCGATTGGCATTATTGTCACGGACCTGAATCCAGCTGTTCTTACGGGCCTTGACGAGAATTCGGGAATTCTCGTTCTCGGCACCGTAAACCTCGTTCGATGGCGTCGATATCGTCGTGCTGGTGCTAGAACCGGTACTTGAGCTGGTGCTGGCTGTTTGCGTCGATGTCGGGATCGCGGCCCCAGATTCTTCGACAGGCGATTCTTCGACAGGCGGGTCTTCAGCAACGGCCTGAAGGGGAGCCGGTGCGCTCGCGGGTTCTGCGACGAACGGTGCGGCAACGGGCGTCTCTTCGGCTGCGCTCGGGGCTGGTTCAGAAACTGACGGACTGACACTGACGTCGGCTTCCGTCGCAACCACTTGGCTGGCCTCTTCAACCTTTTGGGCAACGTCGGCGACGACTGGTTGCTGCTCTTCGGCGACTTTCTCCTCGACCTTGGCGACGGCTTCGGCGACAACCGGTGCCGGCGTTTCGACAACTTCCGGCGTTATTTCCGGGGTTGCCTGTTCGGCCGGCTGATTGACCGTTTCGACAACCTGTTTCTCGATTTCCGCCACCACCTGTTCTGGCGGGGTTGTCGTTTCTTGCGTCTCAACGACTTCGGCGGCTGGCTCTTGGACCTCGGAGGCCTCTTGGACCTCTTGGGTCTCTGTGGCCTCAGCAGTGGTCTCAGGAGTGGTCTCAGCAATGGCCTCAGCAATTGTCTCAGGAGTGACCTCGGGGGCAACCTGCTCAATTTTGAATTCAAGATCTTTGGGCTGGGTTTGCTCGCTTAAGCGTTCGGGAACCTGCGACACCAGTCCGGCAAGAAAGCCGTCTTTAGCCGTGCTTACGTACCAAACGCCATAGGTCAACAAGGCGACGACGACACCGACGAAGATAATCGCGCCACCGGGAATGCTCGATTCGGGGATTGGCACCGGAAAGACCAGCCTGGTCGCTCCCGAGCCGCCGGAACTTTCGGCCTTGTAGCGGCGCACCACCTCGCCACTGTCGAGGCCGAGATAATCCGCGTAGGAGCGGATAAACCCTATTGCATAGGCCGCCCCAGGCAAGTCGTCGTAACGTCCTGCCTCAATCGCCTCAAGATAGATAAAGCGAATATGAAGGGTTTCAGCGACGAAACGCAGATCATCGCCGAGCCTGACCCGTGAAGCCTTGAGCAGAGCGCCAACACCGTTAGAGTTATCTCTAACGTCTTGCTGCTCTTCGTTATTTAGTTCCTTAGAAGCCATTTCCATTTCCCAAGGAAAGCGCGTGTTGGGCTTTCCTGATTTCTTTCCACGCTGGAAACAGAAAGGATACTGGATACCCAGCCTTGATTAAGCGTCCCGCCGACTCCGTCAATGGAAGCGTCAGGACAAATCGTATTCTGACGAAATATTGAGAATTTTCAAGCGCTAAACCGTCACCCCATGATCCTTGGCAAAGGCGCGAAGATTACCACGAAGACTATGTTGGGATAAGCCATAGAGGGTATCCATATATTGTGACAGGGCGGCGGCGTCCATGCTTCGGATCATCGCCTTGACGGGGCCGACGGCGTTGGGCTGCATTGAAAGGGTGCGGAAACCAACCCCGATCAGGGCCATGGCATCAAGCGGGCTGGCCGCCATTTCCCCACACAGACTTAAAGACACCTGGGCTTCATCGCAAGCCTTGACGACGTCGCGCAGCAGCGACATGACCGGTGGCGACAACATATCGTAACGTTCCGACAAGCGAGAATTTCCGCGGTCGGCGGCAAACAGGAACTGGTAAAGATCGTTGCTGCCGACGGAAATAAAATCGACCCGCGCCAGCAAAGCCGGCAACTGGAACAAAAGCGACGGCACTTCGAGCATGACCCCGGCACTGATCGACGTCGGCATCACGGTACCGCGTTCTTTCTCGCGCTTTAATTCCAGATCGAGCAGGGAACGCGCCTGATCGAACTCGGGTACCTCGGCGATCATCGGGAACATCACCGAAAGCTCACGCCCGCTTGCCGCCTGGATAAGCGCCCGCAACTGTTGGCGCAGCAGCATCGGTCGGTCGAAAGAAACCCGGATCGCCCGCCATCCCAAGGCCGGATTCTCTTCGTTTTGGGCGCTCCAATAAGGCAGCATTTTGTCGCCGCCGATATCCAGGGTCCGAAAGACCACCGGCTTACCCGCTGATTGTTCAAGCACCCTGGTATAAATTTTGCGCTGATCGTCAACGCCGGGAAAATCGGACCTGACCATGAACGGCACTTCCGTACGGTAAAGGCCGACCCCGTCCGCCCCCATGTCATGCAGGTGCGGTAAATCGATCAACAGCCCGGCATTGATGTTCAGGCTGACGGGGACATTATCGCGGGTGATGCTTTGCAGATCACGAAGCTGGCCATAAGCCGCCTTTCGTTCGGCCCGCACGCGGGCGCTGTTCTTGAAGCGCTGGCGCACTTCTTCGCCGGGGCGGACAAAAACCTGGGCATTGGTGCCATCAACGATCACCGGCTCGCCGGTTTCGATCATATCAAGGATACCGCGGGCCTGGCCGACAACCGGAATATCGAGGGCGCGGGCAACAATCGAGACATGCGCCGTCGCCGAGCCTTCCTCGAGCACCAGCCCGCCCAGCTTCGATCTGTCATAGTCGAGCAGTTGCGCAGGACCCATATTGCGGGCGATCAGAATGACGCAATCGGCGTTTTGCACAGTCTCATCATCGGGCATCGCGCCATTACTGCCGTTTGCGCCGACCAGATGCTGAAGCAGCCTTGTCCCCAGGTCTTCCAGGTCATGGACCCTTTCGCGCAGGTAAGGATCTGTGACTTGGTTCATTCTGGCGCGGATGTCGTTGTGAACCTTTTGGACGGCCGCTTCGGCTGTCAGACCGCCGGAAATAGACTCGTCGATGCGGGCGAACCAACCGGCGTCTTCGGCAATCATACGGTAGGATTCGAGAATCTCCCGGTGCTCCCCCGCTGCCGCCAGATCGGACTGCTCCATCATATCGTCAAGAGCGCCATGCATTTCCGAGACCGCCTTGCGCAGGCGTTCATGTTCCTGATCGACGTCCTCTGCGACCATTTTCGAAATGTGAAATTGCGGCGCATGCAAGACGGCGACACCGACGCCAAGACCAGGGTTCAGAGTAATGCCCTCAAGGCGCAGGGGCAGAAGGGCATTGCCGTCGGCGGGCATCAGCTCATCGCGGCTGATCAGCTCGCCACCACCGACCAGTTCGGCCAGCACCATGGCCACGATTTGCAGGATTTCGACTTCTTCATCGCTGTAATTGCGGCGCTTGCGATTCTGCACGGCAATGACACCGACCACCCGGCCGCCACGCAAGATAGGCACACCCATCAAGGATTGGTACATCTCCTCGCCGGTTTCCGGGCGGAAAACAAAATTTTCATGGCTTTGCGCGTCGGCTAGGGCGAAGGGGCGGGCCTGGGCGGCGATCAGGCCAATCAGACCCTCGCCGACGCGAAGCCGGGTGTTATGCACGGCCGAGACATTCAGGCCCTTGGTGCCGAACAGTTCCAACACTTCACCGGCACGCATGACGTAGAGCGAGCACACTTCGGCGACCATGTCGGCGGCGATAATCAAAACGATTTCATCGAGTCGCTGCTGCGCCGTCCCTTCGCCTGCCATGACATCGCGAACCCGCGCCAGCAAGCGGCGCGATACGGGCGACATCTGGGATCCTGGGTTTTGTGGTGCCGTCATTTCGCAGCCATAAGAACCGGGCGGGCCCCTGCAACGTCAAGGGGGCCGATTTAAGTCCTGTTATTTGCCATCCCTTGCTTCCAGGGCGCCGACGGCCTGATCGATCAGATTTTGGACAATCATTTCGGTCGGTTGTTCCGCTTTGACCATACCAACGCTTTGACCCGCCATCATTGATCCGCCTTCAACATCACCGTCGATGGCGGCGCGTTTCAAGGCACCGGCCCAGAAATGTTCGATTTCAAGCTGCGCATCTTTCAATTCGACTTCGCCCTTCTCGACCCGGGCGGCGGCGGTGCGCTGGGCTTCGCTAAAGCGTTTCGTGCCTTCATTTACCAGGGCGCGAACAGGGATCACCGGGAACTTTGGATCAATCTGAACGGTCGGCACGGCGTCACGGGCATTGGCCCGGATGAAGGCCTTTTTGAAATTCGGATGAGCGACGCATTCAGTGGCGCAAACGAAGAGCGTGCCAAGCTGACAACCGGCGGCACCCATTTCAAGATAGGAGACGATGGCCTCGCCGCGACCGATGCCACCGGCAATAAAGACCGGGACCTCGGTAATGTGGGGAAGGATTTCCTGAGCCAGGACGCTGGTCGCCACCGGGCCGATATGACCACCGGCTTCGGCACCTTCGATAACCAGTGCATCGGCACCGTTTTTAATCAGTCTTTTGGCAATCGCCAGGACCGGGGCAAAACAAATGACCTTAATACCGGCTTCTTTAAGTTTGCCGATTGAGGCTGCTGCGGGCAAGCCACCGGCCAGCACGACATGCGAAACGCCTTTGTCGATACAGACATCAATCAACTCGTCGAGTTGAGGATGCATGGTGATCAGGTTGACGCCGAAGGGCTTGTCGGTCAGGCCCTGGGTGGCGACAATTTCCGGGCCGAGCAAATCGGGGGTCATAGATCCGCAGGCGATGACACCGAAGCCACCGGCGTTGGAAATCGCCGAAACCAGATTGCGTTCAGAAAGCCACGACAGGGCACCGCCGAGAATGGCATGGCGGCAACCAAGAAAGTCACTGCCGCGCGCCCACAGGGCCTGTAATTTTTGTTCTGCTGTTTTATCTGACACGCGCTTACTCGCCATCCAAGCCGTAGACTGTATGCAAGGCGCGAACGGCGCGCTCGGTGAATTCCTCGGCAATCAGGACGCTGACCTTGATTTCCGAAGTCGATATAACCTGAATGTTGATGCCTTCATCGGCCAGCGACTTGAACATGCGCTGGGCGACACCGGCGTGTGAACGCATGCCGACGCCGATCACCGAAACCTTGACGACATCTGAGTCCCAGTTCAGGGCCTGATAACCGAGATCTTCTTTGTTTTGTTTGAGGATATCGACGGCCCGCTCAAGATCGCTGCGGGTGACGGTGAAAGTCAGATCCGTCGCCTTGCCGTTATCCGATACGTTCTGAACGATCATATCGACGTTGACGCTGGCATCGGCCAGGGGGCCGAAGATGCGGGCGGCGACGCCGGGCCGGTCGGCGACCTGGGCCAGGGTAATCTTGGCCTCGTCACGAGAGTAGGCAATTCCACTGACTAATTCATGTTCCACGACTTCATCCTCATCAACGACAAGTGTTCCGGGTTTATTGGTAAACGATGATAGCACTTGTATGCGCACGGCGTGCTTCATCGCCATCTCGACGGCGCGCGTTTGCAACACCTTGGCCCCAACCGAGGCCATCTCCAACATTTCTTCGTAAGTGATTTTTTCCAGCTTATGGGCTTTGGCGACAATTCTGGGGTCGGCCGTATAGATACCTTCGACATCGGTGTAGATATCGCAGCGATCGGCATTAAGGGCCGCAGCCAAACCGACGGCGGAGGTATCCGACCCGCCACGACCCAATGTCGAGACGCGACCCTCCTGTGAGATTCCCTGAAAACCGGGAACGACAACAACCTCGCCCTGTTGCATGCAGGCAATCAGGTTATCACCGTCAATGGATTCGATGCGCGCCTTGGCGTGGGCGGTGTCCGTATAAATGGGGATTTGCCAGCCCTGCCACGAGCGCGCCTTGATGCCCAGTTCCTGCAGGGCAAGCGCCAACAAGCCCGCCGTTACCTGCTCGCCCGAGGAAACCACGACATCATATTCGCGGGCGTCGTAAAGTGGCGATATACCCTCGACATAGCCAACCAGACGGTTGGTCACGCCCGACATCGCCGAAACCACCACCGCGACTTCGTGACCGGCATCGACTTCCGCCTTGACGCGCACGGCCACAGCCTTGATACGATCAGGGTCGCCGACAGAAGTACCGCCAAATTTTAAAACTAAACGCGCCATAACCAACCTACCAAAAAGACCGCCAAAACGTCGCCGAAAACGAGGATAAACAATCAAGGGGTTTGCCCAAGGGCGACGGGCGCGTATACATACTCTAAATCGCCAAATTGAAGCAACCCCGCCGAGCAATCATGGAAACACAGGAAAATTCATCGACCGCATCGCCTGAGGACGTCGCCCGCTTTACCGCCATGGCCGAGACCTGGTGGGACGTGAACGGCAAATTCCGGCCCTTGCATCAGATCAACCCGGTGCGAATCGCCTATATCCGCGATTTCGTTTGTCAGCATTTCGGGCGTGACGGCAAAGCGACAAAACCCTTCGATGGTCTGGAATTGCTCGATATCGGCTGTGGCGGCGGCTTGCTTTGCGAACCCATGGCCCGCCTCGGTGCCACCGTCAGCGGTATCGACGCCGGTGACAAGAATGTCGCCATTGCCAGCCTGCACGCCGGACAAAGCGGCCTCGCCATCGACTACCGCCAGATGTTGCCAGAAGAACTGGTAAAATCCGGCAAGACCTTCGATATTATCCTGAACATGGAAGTCATCGAGCACGTCACCGACGTCGACGCCTTCCTGGCCGCCAGCGCCGCCCTGGTAAAACCTGGAGGAGTGATGGTGCTGTCGACCATGAACCGCACCCTGAAAGCCTTTGCACTGGCCAAAATCGGTGCCGAATACATCATGCGCTGGCTACCTGCGGGAACCCACGACTGGCGCAAATTCGTCAAACCATCGGAACTGGCCCGCGGCCTGCGCACAAACGCGGTCGAGATCAGCGACATCTCCGGCATGGTCTACAGCCCCTTCAAGGATGCCTGGTCCCTGTCCAAAGACCTGGACGTCAACTATCTGGTCAGTGCGGTGAAGAAATAATATCAGGAAAGCGGGTAAAGCGCTGAGGGCGTTTCGCCCTTGCACCAGCGTTGCCAGATAAGCCGGTAGGCCTTTTCCACAGTGCCGGGGAAGCGCCCATAAACATCCGCAACCCGCTGCCGCAATTCCTGTCTTGTTTGCGCCAGTTCCCCAGTCTGCCCGGCTTTCTTAAGGGCGATGGCGTGGTATTCTTCCGGGCTTCCGGCAACCCAGTCATCAAGACCAACGGGGTGGCAGATGCCATCGATGATCCGCCCACCGGCCTTGCGCGTGTCCAAAAGTCCG
>CBFDEA010000050.1:0-8045 GCA_965603695.1 uncultured Rhodospirillaceae bacterium
GCATTGGTTTCCTGGCCGGTTGGCGCGGCAAGGGCGGCGAGAAATTCATGGCCGGTGAGCCCAATCCCAAGCAGTGGGAAATGTACGAAAAGAACAACAACCACTACAAACACGACCTGCCGCGCTCCTACCAGTACATGCGCAACTGGAACGAAGGTTATTTGCAGTGGGCCGAGCATCACCGCCTGATCAAGCAGAGTCGCCCGGTGCTGTGCCATCTGTATTCCGAAGTTTTGCAGAAATTCCGCCTCGCCGCGCAAGGAAAACGCAAAGGCCGGCAACCGCCGGAGCATCTGCGCAAGCGGGTCGAGGAGCATTTCAATCCACTGCCATTTTACAGTCAGCCGCTTGAACAGCAATTGATCGACACCACCGAATATCCGCTCAGCGCGATCACCCAGCGGCCCATGGCGATGTACCATTCGTGGGACAGCCAGAACGCCTGGCTGCGGCAAATTCACGGCTACAACACGCTGTTCATGCATCCGTCCATCGGCGCGGGCGGCGGTTTTGCCGACGGCGACTGGGTCTGGGTGGAAAGCCCGACCGGCAAAATTCGCTGTATCGCCAGCTTCTCGGAATCCGTCGAACCGGGCACGGTCTGGACCTGGAACGCCATCGGCAAAAGCGCCGGGGCCTGGGGCCTTGGCGAAAAAGCTCCTGAGTCGCAAAAAGGTTTCCTGCTCAACCATTTGATCCGCGAGGAACTGCCCGCCCACGACGCCGGAGAACATGTCTCAAACTCCGACCCGGTCACAGGACAAGCCGCTTGGTACGACCTGCATGTTAAAGTCACCAAGGCCGACGCGCCGGACGACTTGCCCCAAAGTGCGCCACAATTCCCGGCCATGAAACCGCTGCCGGGGATGAACATGTTCAGCGGCAAAATACGGAAGTACTTCGCCGGCAAAGGTGACGTAAAATGACCGACACCATCGCCAAGCAACTCGCCCTTGTCATTGACCTGAACGTCTGCGTCGGTTGCCATGCCTGCGTCACCAGCTGCAAGGAATGGAACACATCGGGCTGGGCCGGATCGCTTCCCGACGGCAGCCCTTATGACGCCGATCCGTCCGGGGTTTTCTTCAACCGGGTACAGACTTACGAAGCCGGTACGTTCCCCAATACCGAAACCATTCACTTCCCGAAATCCTGCCTGCACTGCGAAGACCCGCCGTGCGTGCCGGTGTGCCCGACCGGGGCCAGTTACAAGCGTGCCGAGGACGGCATCGTCCTGGTCGACTACGACAAGTGCATCGGCTGCAAGTACTGTTCGTGGGCCTGCCCATACGGTGCCCGTGAATTCGATGAAGACGCCGGGGTCATGAAAAAGTGCACACTCTGCGTTGATCGCATATACGACATGACCCTGGAACCCGAACGCCGCAAACCGGCTTGTGTTCTGGCCTGCCCGACCGGGGCCAGATTGTTTGGCGATATCATCGATCCCGATAGCGATATCTCTGTCGCCATTCGCGAGGAAGGCGGCTACCAGTTGATGCCCGAATGGGGCACCAATCCCGGCAATCATTATCTGCCGCGACGCAAAACCAGACAGGTCATCCATGAGGACGAACTGATCCGCGCCGACAACCCATTGAAAAAAGAAGGCCGCTTGCCGAAAGCCATCGAGGGTACGCCGTCGCTCGACGACGTCACCAGCTGGTAGGGGGTGGAAAGACCATGAGACCTGCTTTTTCCGTTATTTTCCTGACGACCCTGATCGGTGCCGGTCAGGGCCTGTTTCTGGCCTTGGTCAGCGGACAGTTTTACTGGGTCATCGGCGCTACGCCAGTGGCCGAGCCCGAGAACTTCTACGCCTTAGGCTCGCTGTTGGCACTGGCCCTGTTAAGCGCCGGGCTGCTCAGCTCGTTCTTCCATCTCGCCCACCCGGAACGGGCCTGGCGGGCGGCCAGCCAGTGGCGCACGTCGTGGCTATCGCGCGAGGTTATCGCCCTGCCCGCCGTGATGGCTATTGTCGCACTATACGGCGTCCTGCACTGGTTGGAGTTGCGCCCGGTACTGATGACTTTTGGCAACATGAAGGACCTGGACCTGAGCATGGCCACAGGCTACATCGGCGCCGCCCTGGTCCTCGCGCTGTTTATCTGCACCGGCATGATTTACGCCTGCATGAAATTCATTCAGCAATGGGCGAGCCCGCTGACTGTCCTGAACTTCTGCCTGATGGGTTCGGCCTCGGGCTTCGTGCTGGCCACCGCCTACGCCGGTTTCATGGCCAGCCCGCTTGCCGATTTCTTCGCCGGTGGAGCGATCTTTTTAAGTATCTGCGCGTTGCTCGGCCGCTTCGCCAGCCTGTTGCGCAACAAAAGCATCAAGCCTTTGTCATCGCTGCAATCGGCGGTCGGCCTGCATCACCGCAACCTGCGCCAGTTGACCCGCGGCTTTACCGCCAGCTCCTTTAACTTAAAAGAATTCTTCCACCCCGGCAGCCCGGCCCTGGTGCCGACCTTGACCATGGCCTACTTCGCCGTGGCCTTCGTGCTGCCCCTGGTATTGATGTTTATCGGTTGGACCAACGGCTCGGCGACGCTCTTCGCCTTGGCCTTCCTGACCCAATACGCAGGTCTACTGATTGAGCGTTGGGTATTCTTCGCCGAAGCCAGCCACCCGCAGAATCTGTATTATCAGAAGGTTGCTTAAGGGGTCTCGGAACAGACGGCGGGCAGGACGACGACAAACTGCGAGCCCTTCCCGGGTTCGCTTGCGACCCGCATGCTGCCGCCAAGTTTTTTGACCAGATCGGCGCACAGGGGAAGCCCCAGGCCGGTGCCTTTCTCGCCCGCTGTTCCCAGGCTCGTGGTTTTTTGATCGATGGCGAAGATTTTGTCGACCACCCCTTCAGGGATGCCGACGCCGCTGTCGGAAACGGCAATGCCAACCCTGTCCCCCATACATTGGACCGTCACCTCCACCAAGCCGCCGCTTTGACTGAACTTGATGGCGTTACTGACCAGATTGCGTAAAATGATCAGCAGGACATGGTGATCGACGAAGACCGCTTGATCGCCGATCGCGCTACGGATTTCGACACCCTTTTCCTTGGCGACCGGAGCAAGCAGGTCGAGGGTCTCGGCAACGATACTTTTAAGCGCGACCTGGCGGATGTCGAGCGGATCGCCTTCCAACTGGGCGCGCGACCACTCGAGAAGATTTTCGACTGCGTTGTAGACACTTTTTGAGACCCGGTTGACGATCCCCGCTTTCTCGATAAGCTCTGCCTTGGAATAACGATCAGCCCTGCCGATCATCGTTTGGGTCATGCCGGTAAGCAGGGTAAAGGGGCTGCGCAGGTCGTGGGCGATGATTGAGAACAGGCGGTTCTTGACGGCGGTTTCCTGGGACAGGCGGGCGTTCAACTGGGCCTCTTTTTCCATCAGGTCCTTAAGTTCAACTGCCTGCAAGGCGAGTTTTTCCTGGGTTAGTTTTTTCCTGGTGATGTCGGAGAACACGGCGATCCGCCGATCCACCGATCCATCGTCGCGGTAGATGGTGTTGATGGTCAGCTTTTCGGCAAAGACGTGGCCGTCTTTGTGGCGGTTCCATAACTCACCGTCCCAGTGGCCAGTCGCCGCAATGGACTCCCACATGACCTGATAGAAATAAGCATCGTGGCGACCTGAACTGAGGACACTCGGGTTCTTGCCGATGACCTCCTCAGGCGCGTAGCCCGTCAGTCTGGTGAACGCCGGGTTGATGGCGATGATGTTGTTTTCGGCGTCCGTCACGGTCATTGCGTCGCTGCTGTTATGAAACACCTGGGCGGCCAATTGCGCTTCATCCTCGGCCTTTTTGCGGCGCTCCACTTCGGCCTGCAACTGAATGTTCAGGTCGATAACTTCGAGCGTCCGAATACCAATGCCGTCATAAAGCTCGCTCAGCGAGTTGCTCAACAAATCCTTATTACCGTCATCCTCGACAACGGCCTGGCCCGAGCGCAAGGCGATTATTTCCCTGGCCATGCGCATATCAACGTCGGAGATATGATGGATCAGCCATTTCACCAGAAACGCCAGAAGATGATCGACGACGTAGGAAGGATGGCTGCCAATCAGTTCGTCAATTTTTCCAATGCGCTCGATGAAGCCCTGGTGCGCCTTCAAATGTGTCGCCTTGTTGTGTGGCTCCACCGGCCACGCGTTCATCAGCTCTTCTTCGTGGTCGAAATGGTACAGGGTATAGCTTTTCAACTCATCATAGACACTGAACAATTCGTCCGTGGCCGTGCCGCAGGCTTGCAGGCTGGCCAACTCGTTGACGATACCGATAAGTTTTTGGTGCTGGGCGTCAACATCGTCCAGGCCCGTTGCAAGCTGGTCGGACCATTCAATAATCGGCTTCTGTGTTGCCCGCCTGTTGGCTTCGACATCGTGCAGTAGATTATTATTCACAGGGTCCATTCCAATACATCAAGCAGTGTCGTGATGATCGAAGATAAAGTGCTTCATTTCACGTACCGGGCTTCGTTGGCGAGACAGCGAATGACGACAATGCGGGCTTTAAGTTTATCGATATGTTCTTTAAGCGCGTCACCCCTGAGAACCGTTCCATCGGAAGTCGAAACACGGCCATTCCTGCTATCGATATCGATTAGTTTATTTAATTGATTGGCCCACTTATCGATGTACGGGTTCCAATCCCCGGAGTGACGGTTGTTGACGTAATCGACCATGCTTGCATGGGTCGAGGTCCCCCACCAGCTGGCAAACGGAGATTGTGCGCACTTGCTGCTGAAGGGCCAATTGCCGTCCACGGCGACAACGTCAGTGCGTTCATTATAGAGTTTCATCCCCATAAATCCGCCACCAATGACCAGCAAGGCGACAACAGCCATGATAATGGTCCGGGGCGAAATTCCTTTACCTGTGGCCGCCTGAGGCACAGTCCCGCGTGTCCCGCGTGTCCCGCGTGGCGCGGCAGCCTGGCCAGCGGGCCCCCCGCGATCCGCTCGGGCGGCTCCTTCGCTACGGCGATCATCCCGGGCGACGCCTTCGTTGCGGCGATCGCGTGCGCCACCAGAACGCCCTGCGTCGGCGACGGGCAAGGGCTTCAGATGGGCCAGTTGATTTTTAACTTTGGCGATGACGATCTTGGCATCGATTGGCTTGGTTATATAGTCGACCGCACCCAGCCTTAAACCTTCTGTGATATCTTTTTCATCCGCCATTGCCGTTAGGAATATGACGGGGATATGCTGAGTCGCAGGATCACTTTTCAAGCGTCGGCAAACTTCGAATCCGTCCATTTCCGGCATCTCGACGTCGAGCAAAATAAGATCGGGTTTGTTTGCCTGAACATGCTCCAACGCCTTCGCACCGTTCGGCGCGAACGATACGCCGATCTGATCGTCAAAAAGGCCGACAAGGAATTTGAGGATGTCGGGATCATCATCGATGATCAGAATATTGTTAACAATTTTACTGGCTTGAGAAATCATCAGTAACGCAACTCCTAAGACATAACAGAGTTTAAGGGTTCATAACCCGATCTTCAGACAATGATGGCCGCCCCGAGCCGCAGAAATCTGTGATGGCGATCACATCTGTAAAATTTAGTTAAAATTTTATGCAATCCCCTACGGCACAAAACCAATTCAGGCCGCATTTCTCCCCGATGAAGCCAATCAACCGATGGTTTGCTTGACGACCATGGCGCAACATTATGTTTTTTACCTGACGACTGCCTGAACAATCCGACGAAACAATGCCGCCGGGGATTCCCGTTGCAGACTCCGTCACCAATCTGTGAGACAACATTGTTTCTTTGACGAAATCCTTACGGTTCAACAATGATCAAACTTGACGCCATCGATTTGAAAATTCTCGCCGCCCTGCAAAATGAAGGCCGGATGACAAAGGTCAAACTTGCTGAAATGGTCGGACTTTCTGTCAGTCCGTGCTGGGAACGCCTGCGCCGGTTGGAACGCCAAGGGGTGATCAGCGGCTACAAGGCGGAAATCAACCTCGATAAGCTGATGAAAACGGCGACGGTCTGGGTCGAGATAGCGCTTAAACACCACCAGCGTGAAGATTTTGAGGTTTTTGAGGGCAACATTGCCAACATTCCCGAAATCCTGGAATGTTGGGCCATCGGCGGCACCATCGACTACCTGATGCGTGTCCTGACAACCGATCTCGATGCTTATCAGGAACTGATGGAACGCCTGCTGGCGGCGGATATCGGAATCGATAGATACATCACATGCGCCGTGACCAAGCGGGTTAAAAAGCCCGGCCGGCTACCGCTTGAGAGCCTGACACGCGACACCGATAAAACCGCAAGCTGATAACGCCAGAAATTCTTTCTGCGCAATGCCTAAGCGTCAGAAATTCCATCTTGATATTGCCGCAACTTCAAAAACACCCACCGCCTGGAAGCCATTAGGTTCTACTGGAAATCATCCAGGCGGAGTCTCCCCTATGTTTGTCGGCAATTTATCTGAAAAATCTCTCATCGAAACCCTGCGCGATAGCGGCCTACTGCGCGATCAATGCTATATCGGCGGTCAGTGGCGGAAGGCGGCGACGCACGACGTGGTCGATGTTTATAACCCTAGCGACGCAACGCACATCGGCAGCGTTCCCGATCTGAGCGTTGCGCAGGCAACAGAAGCCGTCGATGCCGCCGACACGGCCTTCCCCGCGTGGGCCCATGCCTTGCCAAAGGAGCGCGCCCAAAAGCTCCGCCAGTGGGGCGTATTGATGTTGGCCGAACGCCAGGATCTGGCCCTGATCATGACCCTTGAACAAGGCAAGCCATTGCATGAGTCCCTGGGCGAAATCGACTACGCGGCCAGTTTCCTCGATTGGTACGCGGGCGAGGCCGAAAGACTCAACGTCGAAGGTATCACGCCGCATCTTGAAGGCTGCGACATGCGCGTGTCGCGCGTTCCCGTCGGTGTTTCGGCGCTGATTACGCCGTGGAATTTTCCCTCGGCCATGATCACCCGAAAAGCCGGTGCGGCCCTGGCTGTCGGTTGTACGGTGGTCGTTAAACCGGCACCGGAAACACCATTTTCGGCACTCGCCCTGGCGGTCCTTGCCGAACGGGCGGGGATTCCGGCGGGTGTCTTTAACGTCATTACCGGCGACGCGCCGCTGCTTGCCAAGACATTGTGTGACGATCTGCGGGTGCGTGCCTTAAGCTTTACCGGCTCCACCCGAATAGGCAAGCAATTGCTGCAATGGTCGGCACCAACGCTCAAACGGGTTTCGCTGGAACTGGGCGGCCACGCGCCGTTTATCGTCTTCGACGATGTCGATATCGAGCGCGCGGTCACAGACGCCGTGGCGGCAAAATTCCAGACCAGTGGCCAGGATTGCCTCGCCGCCAACCGCATCTATATCCACGACGCCATTTACGCGGATTTCTGCCAGCGCTTCGCCGCAGCGACGAAGCACCTTAAAGTTGGCGATGGCCTTAGCCGCGACACCGACATCGGCCCGCTGATGCATCAAGGGGCCACCGACAAATGCTTGCAGCACGTTGATGACGCCCGCGCCAAAGGCGCCCGGATTCTTGCTGGCGGCGGCAGACATTCCCTGGGCGGACTGTTCTTCGAACCGACGGTTATCGCCGACGTGACCCCGGATATGGCCATATCGTCGGAAGAAACATTCGGCCCCGTCGCCGCCCTTTCGCGCTTTTCCAGCGAAGATCAAGTCATCGGCCTGGCCAACGCCACGCAATATGGCCTCGCCGCATACCTCTATACCGGTGATGGTACCCGCGCCACGCGGCTCGCTTCGCGCCTGGAATTTGGTATGGTGGCGGTCAACCGTATCAAGATGACCGGTGCCCCCATCCCCTTTGGCGGAATGAAACAATCCGGCCTCGGCCGTGAAGGCAGCAGACACGGCATCGACGCCTTCAGCGACATTCAATACATCTGCACAGCGACATGAAACAAATCAAAGGAAACGCCGACATGACAAAGCTTACCAACATGCCCGATCTGGAACGCATGGACCGGGACAATTTCTTTCATCCCTCGACGCACCTGGGCCAGTTCGCCCGCGGCGAGG
>CBFDEA010000051.1:0-8027 GCA_965603695.1 uncultured Rhodospirillaceae bacterium
CGCTGCTGCCCCGCACATGGCCGCATACTCCGCGAAGGTGAAGGACCAGTTGACCGACCGCGTGATCCACGTCCTGTCACCGACCTAACGCGCAGGCAAGGCGTTTTAAGCAGGATACAACCGTGTGGTCGGCGTTGCGCAACGTCCGCCCCCAGCGAAAGTTAATCGTGCTGTATCCTCGCTATTGAAGTGCAAGCGCTGGCAGCGTTGGCGAGGGGAAGGCGTTGCCGTTATAATGTCGCAAATAGAAACATCTATCGGTTCGTGCGAAGTCGGCGATGTCGACATCAACCGGGAAATGGTCAAAGCTGGTTTGTCGAGGGCTTACCGGCAATACTCTGAACGGTACTTATAAGAAGAACATGTTGCCATGAGAAACAAGGCCGGGATGTGGGGCGGTAATTGTGAACCGCCTTGGGAATGGCGGAAAAAAGGAATTAATATGTTTATTGCTATGAATCGTTTCCGCATCATCAAAGGCGAGGAAGCTGAGTTTGAACGTATTTGGGCTGAGCGGGAAACGCATCTTGATAAAGTTCCCGGCTTCATCGAATTCAGCCTCCTGCGAGGGCCTGAGGCGGTAGACCATACGCTGTACGCCTCACATACCACTTGGGTGACCGAGAAACAGTTCGAGGACTGGACCAAGTCGGATGCCTTCCGAAAGGCCCATGCCAAAGCTGGCGCCAGCAGGAAGAATATTTACATGGGGCCGCCTCAGTTCGAGGGCTTCCAATCTGTTCAGTTTTTCAGTGTTGGCGATTAATGACCCCCGACACCGACATCTACGCCAGCGCCAACGAACTCATCAAGCAGCACGGCGAAGACGCCCCGATCCATGCCGCCATGCGGGCCGATGAAATGCTTGATGCCGGTGACCTGGACGGACTTGCGGTGTGGAAGCGGATACTCAAGGCGGTGGATGAACTATTGTCCGAGAAGGTTCCCGACGGCGCCACAGTTAACTGAATAAGGCCAAATAAGGCATTATTGCAGATTATGAAATCAACTAATATATTGAAAAATAATAGTAATTTTTATATTAACTTAATTAAAGTTAATATTGTCCGCTGCTAACCAAAAGGAATACCCAATAAAGCCCCTGACCCCCGGTTTTATTGCATGGGTTACAATTTATCTGCGATCAAACAGCCGTGTAGGGAGGGAGTGATGGCGGAACTATTGAAGTGCCGAGAAAGCCGTCTATGCATTAAGGAAATGGATTACCCACACTGGGACATGATTAAAATGGGCCAGCACGTTGGATATAGGCGCGGGAAGACGGGTGCTTCCTGGTTCGCAAGAATCAGGTTTCCTAATGGTCAATATCACCAAGAACATTTAGGCGAAGCCGACGACACGATTAATGCCGACGGCCAAGTTGTTCTCTCTTATGAGCAAGCGCGAAAAAACGCTATCCAATGGTTTAGGAAATTGGAAGCAATGGGGGTAAAGCAAAATGCAAAGCCAGCCCGCACGAATACCCGCCTGAAATTACCTTCCGCACCACCTTATCTGGTTGCTCATGCAGTGATTGATTATCTGACGTGGTTTAAGGAAAACCGACGTAGTTTTAGGGATATGAACCGTGTCTGCCATAAAGAAATCTTGCCGGTTTTAGGCAGTATTCCTCTTGATAAACTACACACCAAAGACATTCGGAGTTGGCTTGATGGAATGGTCGAGCGCCCAACTCAAATTCGAGTTACTTCAACTAGAACGCCGAAATTTAGGCCAAAGAAATTCGATAACGAGACCAGACGAAAGCGTCAATGCACGGCAAATCGTCAACTGGGAATGCTAAAGGCTGTACTTAACCGCGCCTATGAATACGGCTTTGTAGATGACGATCTGCAATGGCGCCGGGTTCGACGGTTCCGCAATGTTGAGAAATGTCACACGCGGTTCTTCACGCTCGAAGAGTTGCGTCGGATCGTGGATGCTAGTCCAATCTACCTTAAAAGACTGATTATTGGCGCCGTCCTTAGTGGGTGTCGAATTAACGAACTGCGTAACATGCTGGTCGGAGATTATATAGATGCCCCAATGCGGCTCGTCGTTACAGATTCCAAGAGTGGAAAGTCGAGATTCATTTCATTGTCTGAGGAAGGGGGTGAATTTTACGGTGAACTTACATCGAGGCGTCCAGCTGAAGATTTTATGTTTGTCCGTGAGAAAGGACTTCCTTGGAGCGGGAATATTCATCAGGCAAGGTTATATCGCGTTTGTAATATGGCGAGCATCGAGCCACCAGTTAAATTCCATGCACTACGGCATACATACGCCACTCAGGCCGTAGTGGCGGGGATACCCTTGCATATCGTGGCCCAGCAACTGGGGCATTCCGACACCCGTATGGTGGAAAGGTATTACGCCCATCTGGCGCCATCGTATATTGATGAGATAGTGCAGAAAATGATGCCGCGTATGCTCGAAAGCACCGTTTAAGTGTCGGGTTGCGAGGCCCAAGGATGACGCGCTGAATTAAGCGATTTAAGTAGGACACCAGCACGGCGATGTCGCGGCAAGTTCCCGATCCAGTAAAGGCTGAACCACGCTGCGTCCTTGTCATGGCCTATGATAACCGTGGCAATGTATTAAGGCCCATGCCCCTATTTAACGAGGTTTCGATGCACCGTGCGGAAAGATGACCTCGGCGGCATCAGGGTTCCAGACGGACCATTTTATCATAATGCCTGAAAACAAGTCGGAAGCCAGATGATCCGAGAGCCATTTCTGCAAATGCGGCAAGGGTTGTTTGTCGAACCAATCCCGGTCAGTGTTGGCGAACTGACGAACGAAAGGAAAGAGGGCAAAGTCTGCCAAAGACGGTTTGTCGCCGAATAACTGCCGGTGATGCGCTAGTCGTTCCTCCAGGAAATTTAGGAAAACAGTTCCTTCGCCACGGTGGTAAACCGGGTCGGTATTTGAATCGTATCGGGTAGCGTATTTGTAGCGGTCCAAATGATCTTTGAAAGCGCCATCATTGTGGGCCATCACTGTTTTCATATCATCTAAGCTGCCGATTTCTGGGGAAAGCCAATGTTGCGGGTCGTGCTTTTCCAAGGCCCACAACATGATATTCAGACTTTCTTCCAGAACGCTGCTATCTGGTAACACCAGAACCGGAACCGTCGCCTTGGCCGACACATCGCGCATTTCCTTTGGCTTGTCCCGCAAGAGAATTTCTCTGAGAACGCATTGTTGGCCGCTGACGCTCAGCGCCAGCCTCGCCCGCATAGCGTAAGGGCAGCGCCTAAAGGAATAAAAAATGGGAAGCGGGGTATCTTTCATGCTTATCGCTGCTGTTGCTTCTGATGTCACTTAGTTCATTTAAACATCAAATTGAAGTGCTGCAAGCCAAGCAATTTAAGTAGGACACAACAGCGCGGCGATGTCGCGGCAAGTTCCCGATCTAGTAAAGGCTGAACCGCGCCGTGTCCTCGTTATAGGGCAGGCATTATCCCGACACTTCTATATGACAGGCCCATGATCCACGATGACCCCAACGAAATAGCTGAATATCTCATTGACCAGCACGGCCTGGACGGCGCCTTCAAGGTGGCCTTGGAAAGCGCCGCGACGGCGGGCGACAACTATGCGCTCAGCGTTTGGCGGGAAGTTAAGGCGATTTTGCGAGATAAAAGGCTGGATCAAAAATAGAACATTCACGATTTCCTTGCGGCAGTTTGCGGCATCCTTGCGGCACCCGCGCACCGACACAGGGAGGGACAGCCAGGGATAAGGTAATAATTACAGTGACTTAAAGGGATTGCGGGGGCATCCCCCCATAACCTGCCCGCACAAAGCAAAAGCCCGCTAACCTATTGAGGTAACGGGCTTTTTTAATGGTAGCGGAGGAGGGACTCGAACCCCCGACACGCGGATTATGATTCCGCTGCTCTAACCAGCTGAGCTACTCCGCCCCAGAGTGCGATCATTTCAAATTTTTCAATTTGAAGCGTGAATCGCCCTCGGCATTCAAAATGCGCCCGCCGCACTCTTTTGAGGCGGCGGAGAGAGAGGGATATAGGGCGAAAGGCGGAAGGCTGTCAAGCGGGCTGGCGGTGCTTTTTTGGTGTTTTGTCCAAGTCCCCCTTAAAGCGTTCCGGTTTCCACCGCAATCAACGGCTGGGCCGGGGGTGCCGGTTGCTGCGGGGCGGCGGCTGTCGCCACCGGTTTATTGGCCAGTTGCGGCTTGCCGAACATCGAACGCATGAGCCCGTCCATGAAGGAAACCTGTTCTTTCTGGGTCGTATTCGGCGCTTCCCCACCGGTCATTTTCGCCGGCGCTTCCTTAAGCGGGGCTGGCGTCGGACTGGCCGCTTGCTGGCGCTTCTTGGGCGGATTGGCCTGGGGAATGGGCTCGGGGTCCTTGACCCAGTAATCGATCATCTTAGGCGCTTTGGCGGCGGCGTAATCGGGCGCATCGGGAACATCGTAGCTGCTCGGCGGCGGCCCGTAGAAATTGACCAGGCGGCGGGAATCGCTGTGCTTGGGTTCCTTATAACACTGCACCGCGCCGATGGATTTATAGCAGTAGACCGGTTCCCAGTCCTCAACCTGTTGCTCGTATTGGGTCATATTACTGCAGGCGCTCAGCAAAACGGCGGCGCCTGAAATAACGCTAAGACCGAAAATTCGTTTCAGCATCTGTGCTCTCCCAATTCATAAGGTACGGGGCGTAAGTGCGCCCTGACAGGGAAGAACAATGCAAATCAGGGGCCAGAATCAAAAAAAGCCCCTGCCCGCCAGATTGCGGGACAAGGGCCTTTTTGAATCAAAGGCTTAGCGATTATCCGTTGACGTCGATCACGGTCCGCCCGCGGACCTGACCCTGGAGGATTTTGCCGCCCAGGTCGAGAGTCTCGGCAAGTCCGGCCCTGTTGGTCATGGATTCCAGCTTGTCGGCAGGAAGCTCGGCGGCCAGCCTGTTCCAGGCTTTGCTGCGGTGTTCCAGCGGGCAGGTGTTGGAATCGATGCCGAGCAGATTGATGCCGCGCAGCAGGAATGGAATAACCGTGGCGGTGAACTTGATGCCCCCGGCGTTACCGACCGAGGCGCAACTGCCCCAATACGCCAGCGAGGCCAGGATATTGCCGAGTTGCGCGCCGCCGACATTGTCGATGATCCCCGACCAGCGTTCCGATGCCATCGGCCCCCGTGGCGCTTCGGCCAGTTCGGCGCGTTCGACAATGCTCGTAGCACCCAGGGATTTCAGGTAGTCGTGGGTTTCCGCCCGGCCGGTCGCAGCGGCGACCCGGTAACCGTGCCCTGCGAGGATCGCCGTGGCGATGGAACCGACGCCCCCGGCGGCCCCGGTAATCAGGACCTCGCCCTTGTTATCGGGGGTAAGACCGTGATCTTCCAGCGCCATCACCGCCAGCATGGCGGTAAGGCCCGCGGTGCCGATGGCCATGGACTGCTCCAGGGTCATGCCGGCAGGCAGCGCCACCAGCCATTCGCCCTTGACCCGTGTCTTGGTGGTAAGGCCACCCCAATGGGCCTCGCCGAAACGCCAACCGGTCATGATCACGTCATCGCCGGGCTTGAAGCCCGGATTGTCCGAGGCGATCACCGTGCCGGCACAATCGATACCGGGGACATGCGGATAGTCGCGCACCAGCCTGCCCAGGCCGCCAAGAATCAGGCCGTCTTTATAATTCAGGGTCGAATACTTAACGGCTATGGTAACGTCGCCTTCGGGCAGGCGCTCGTCGCTTAAGGTCTGGATACTGGCATTAACACTCTCGCCGTCCTGTTCCAGCAAAATGGCGGTGAATTGGTTGTCGTCGGTCATGATCTTAAATCCTTGGAATGAGCGTTGCATCTTGACAGAAAGGCCGGTGGGGCTTTGACTGTCTGGATGTTTTAACAGAGGAACCAGCGTTTGAACACTGCCGCTATCGACGTTAAGGATATCCACAAGAGCTTCGCCAATGTCGAGGTCCTTAAAGGCGTCTCCATGACCGCCCATAAGGGTGACGTGATCTCGATGATGGGCTCGTCGGGTTCCGGCAAAAGCACCTTCCTGCGCTGCCTGAATCTTTTGGAAATTCCCAATTCCGGCAGCGTCGCGATCAACGGCGAAATGATTGCCATGACCAACGGCAAGGGCGGCCAGCCGCAACCCGCCGACATGCAACAGGTGGCGCGGATCAGAACCAAGCTGGCCATGGTCTTCCAGAACTTCAATCTGTGGTCCCATATGACGGTGCTGGAAAACGTCATCGAAGCGCCGGTTCACGTTCTCAAAGTGCCGAAGGCCGAAGCCATCGAGCGGGCCGACGCGATCCTCCACAAGGTCGGCATGTATGAGCGCCGCGATTACTACCCGTCGCACATATCGGGCGGCCAGCAACAACGCGCCGCCATTGCCCGCGCCCTGGCCATGGAGCCCGACGTCATGTTGTTCGACGAGCCGACATCGTCGCTAGACCCGGAACTGGTCGGCGAGGTTTTGAAAGTTATCCGCGACCTGGCCGATGAGGGATCGACGATGATCGTCGTCACCCACGAAGTCGGCTTCGCCCGCGAGGTCTCTTCCCACGCCGTCTTCCTGCACGAAGGCCAGATTGAAGAACAGGGTGCCCCGAAAGAAATTTTTGCCAACCCGCGCAGCGAAAGGTTTCGCCAGTTCCTGTCTTCCAACCTTTGATAATGACTCTTAAATCGCGTGACTCCGTCAATTCGGCTGGCATAGACTGCCCATAACCAAACAACGACGACGCAAACAAGAAAACCTAAGGGAGATTAAAGATAATGAAAAAGTTCATTTCCGCCGCTATCGGCATCGCCTTAATCGGCTTTGCCGTCAACACAGCCGAAGCTGGCATGAAAGTCAGAATGGGTACCGAGGGCGCTTACCCTCCTTTCAACTTCACCGATAAGGACGGCAAGCTGCAGGGCTTCGACGTCGATGTCGGCAACGCCATCTGCGCCGCCGCCAAGTTCGACTGCGAATGGGTCATTCAGGATTGGGACGGCATCATTCCCGGCCTGCTGGCGAAGAAATTCGACACCATCATCGCCTCCATGTCGATCACCGCGGAGCGCAAGGAAAAGGTCGATTTTTCCGACAAGTATTACAACACCCCGGCCAAGTTCTTCGCCAAGAAGGGTTCCGGCATCGCCATTACCAAGGCCGATCTCAAGGGCAAGAACGTCGGCGTCCAACGGGCCACCATCCACGAAAACTTCCTGCGTGATAATTACGGCGACGTCGTCACCGTCAAATCCTACGCGACCCAGGAAGAAGTTTATCTGGACATGGCATCGGGCCGTATCGATCTTGGCATCGCCGATTCCGTCGCCGTTGACGATGGTTTCCTGAAGACCGACGCCGGTAAGGGCTTTGAATTTGTCGGCCCCAGCTTCGCCGATCCCAAATGGTTCGGTGATGGTGCCGGTGTTGCCGTGCGCAAGGGTGAAGACAAACTGCGTATGGCCATCAACGCCGCGATCAAGCAAATTCGCGCCGATGGCACCTATAAAAAGATCAACGACAAGTACTTCGAATTCGACGTTTACGGAAACTAAGCCTCCACATGCGTTGAACGTGACCCCGCGCCCGTCGCCCACAAGCTTCGGGCGCGGTTTCGTTTTAACAAGAGAAACCGACCAATATGCTTGATCTCAAGGGATATGGCTGGATGCTACGCGACGGGTTGGAACTGACCCTGATCGTCGGGGTTTGCTCTCTTGCCGTGGCGACAGTGCTCGGCCTGCTTGGTGCCTGGGGCAAGCTGTCAGCCTCGCCGGTGGCCCGCGGTGTGGCGGGCACTTACACGACGGTCATCCGCGGCGTCCCGGAATTACTGCTGATCCTGCTTGTCTATTACGGCACGCCGACGCTTATTCAGAATATTGCCCAGTCCCTCGGCCACGACATCATCATCGACGTTAATCCGTTCATTGCCGGGGTCATCACCATCGGCTTCATATACGGCGCCTTCGCCACAGAGGTCTTCCGCGGTGCCGTGCTTGCCGTCCCCAAAGGACAGCTTGAAGCGGCACAAGCCTATGGC
>CBFDEA010000052.1:0-8012 GCA_965603695.1 uncultured Rhodospirillaceae bacterium
GGTGCCGGATCAGGTATCGGTCGGGGAGGAGCAGAAATTCTGGCCCGCGAAGGCGCTCATTTGATTGTATCAGATCTATCAGCAGAGCGTAGCCAAGAGACGGTTGAGATCATTAAAAAAGCGGGCGGCAGTGCCGAAGCCCACGCAACGGACTCCACTGACAATGACGCCCTGGAAAAATTGATTGCAGATGCTCACGCAAACCACGGGCGGATCGATATTTTGCACAGTCACGCCGGTATCCAGGTTGAAGGCACGCTGGAGGAAGTTAGTGTTCAGGGACTGGATGACTCCTACGGACTAAATGTGCGGCCGCACTTCGTGGCCGCGCGGGCCGTCGTTGGCTACATGAAAGAGCAGGGCGGTGGTTCCATCGTCAACACCTCGTCAAATTCCGGTGTCTTTGTTGATGATGGCATGCTCGCCTACATCACAACCAAGGCGGCCGTCATCATGATGACAAAGCAGATCGCCCTGGATTATGCCAAGTATAATATCCGCTGCAATGCGCTGTGTCCGGGCTGGGTCGATACACCCTTTAACGACCCTTACATGCGCCAAATGGGTGGTCGAGAGGCACTGGAAAAGCACGTCAGCGAAACCATCCCCATGGGGCGCTGGGCGAGTATCGAAGAAATAGCCGAATCGATTTTGTTCCTGGCCTCCGACCGATCATCCTTTATGACCGGCCACGCGCTCGTTATCGATGGTGGTGAATGCATCGCCTGATGCAGTTTGGTTGCCCGGACAAGCGCGTGGTGGACAGTAAAATTTCACCGGCAATCTTTTAAGCTTAAGGATGGTAATTATGGACTTGCAAATAAACGCAGAACAGCAGAAAGCTTATAAGAGTCTTTTACACAAAGTGCAGTTGCCTGAAGCGTGGGGGAGTGGTTTTGTCGAAGCCAATGTAGATACTGCGCAGCACAAAATCGGTTTCTTTATGGTCCCCGGTTTTTCCTTCATTGATTTTTCATTGGCCGTAGAGCCTTTGAGACTGGCAAACAAGGTTGCCACACGCGAATTTTATCGTTGGAATTTCTATTCCCCTGATGGCAAACCCGTTGAGGCCTCGAACGGGATTAAGCTCGAAGTCGATGGCTCCTATGTTAACGTCGAAAATTTACCCAGTGTGATCGTTTGCGGGTGCGCAGACACACACAATCAGCCTGATCCAAAGTTAATCGCCAATCTGCGCCGGTTGTCATCCCATGGCGCGTCTTTGGGAGGCATCTGTACCGGCAGCCATATTCTCGCCCAGGCAGGTTTGCTCGATGGTTACAAAAGCACAATTCATTGGGAATATGCCGATGGGTTCAGCGAGGAATTCCCGGAAATTGATATCAGCAGAAGTCTTTTCGAAATCGATCGCAATCGTTTTAGTTGCGCCGGGGGCACCTCTGCGCTGGATATGATGCTGCATATAATTTCTAAACAGTGCGGAAATGAAACAGCGTCACGGGTAGCTGAAATTTTAACTCACGACCGTATTCGCGACGGTCACGAACAGCAACGTATGGCGTTGAGCAGTCGCTTGAAAGTTTACAATTCAAAGTTATTGGCTGTTATCTCGTATATGGAGGAAACCCTCGAAGAGCCGGTCAGTGCTGGCGACTTAGCAGAAATCTTTAACATTTCATCACGGCAGTTGGAGAGGTTGTTTAAGCAATATTTTCAAAAAACACCGAGTCTGTATTATAAGGAATTGCGCTTGAATCGGGCGCGTTTTCTTTTACTTCAGACCTCAATGCCGATTGCCGAAGTCGGTCTTGCCTGCGGTTTCCCTTCGGCAAGCCATTTCTCAAAATGTTATAAAGAACTTTTCGAGCGTACCCCGAGCTTGGAACGCCATATTTAGAAGAAAACCGAAAATTCCCCCCTGCCAAGGTCCTAGCAACTCGTAAGAGGCAACAGTGATGATTGAACGACCGTAATCCCGACCCTCATCTGAGATAGGGCATCTTTGTCGTCCAATAAGCTCACTTCGTATGGCTTTGGGTTCTCTTCAATCGATCTAGCATTCCGACAAAAGTATGTTTCAAGGCCTGTTCAGGTGATGTCAGAGGAAAGTGTACTGACCCGAGAAGACGGTGATGCGCTGAGTCTTAAGCTGCAAGTTGACGCCACGATTGTTGAGCCAACGTCCAGTGACCTGGCAGGCCACGTTAGCGATCACTTTCATCACCCACCCGTTGCCGGTTGGATTAGGTCGCCGAAGGCATCGTGAAGGTCTTCAATTTCGGATAGCCTGGCCCATGCAGGGTCGCCGAGATCAAGGGCCACTGCCGAACACAGGAAGTTCAGGATGGTCATACCCGCAACGTAGGAATCGAAAAGATAAGCGCCCTGATTTTGGCACGTCAGGGTCACATTAGCCAGTTTGGTGGTTTTGCTGGCGGTGGTGTCAGTAATCAAAACAGAACTAGTGCCACGAGCGCCTGCTGTTCTGAGAATTTGACGCAGTGCGTGGGGACGTCGACGAAAGCCGATAGCGAGAATAGCGTCGTCGTCTCCAAGATCGGCAATCTGCTCTGGCGAGGCAAGCCCGCCAGTGCCGAGGAGGTGTACGTCAGACTTGATCGAATTCATGACCATGAATGCGTAGGCGGCGAGTGAGTGGCTATTGCGAAAACCGACGACGAGTATGCGTCGCGCACCAGACAGGATGCTGACCGCCTGTTCCAAATTCTGTGGTGAAATAGCTTCGGCAGTTTCTGTCAGGTTGCGAATGTCGTTAGCGACATGGCGGCCCAGGCTTCCACGCCCCTGGAGTGGCTCGGTTAATTCCGCCAACGCTTCTAGTGGTGAACCCCAAGGGCGTGCCTGCAATGCTTGTCGGCGGGCATGACGGAAATCGGTGTATCCGAGTTTTTGAAAAAATCTTGCCGTCGTCGCTTTTGAGACTTCGGCCTCGAGCGCCAGTTCCGTCGCTGAATATCGCGCCAACTCGCCGTGGCATTTTATCAGCGTATCGGCAAGCCGTCGTTCTGCCGGAGAGAAAGTGTCAAAGGCACCGAAAATCCGCTTCTCCAGACTATCTTCATGGCAGCCATTTCCCATTCCGCGTTCCCATTCTTTCGTTCTGGTTTGATAGATTTCCATCTTATGTCAATAATGGCAATGAAACAAAAGTTTCAAAAACCGTTGACCTATTATATTAATGTAGGTCAAACTTATGCCATCATAAAATTAAGCAATTGAAATTAAACAAAAAAAATGATGTTGGCACGAAGAAATTACATTTTCATAAAGGGTTCCCTATGACTTTGCCTCTTCGAGATGCCTTGTGGGTGTTTGGCGAAAAGCTGAATTGGCTGGTGGATCGCACTTGCGTCATCCTGGTCGCCGCTTTGGTGCTCGACATCTGGTTTGGCATTATAGCCAGGTATGTCCTGGAATTGGGCATTACCTGGACGGAGGAACTTGCTCGCTACATTATGATTTGGGCTGCCCTTCTGGCCATATCGAGCGCCGCCCATCATCGCGAGCACATTGGTCTCGATTTCGCACTTAGAATATTGCCCCCCCTGCCAAAGCGTATTCTGCAGGCGGGGATCGACACTTTAGGGATCGCATTTTTCCTGTTTCTTAGTTTTTATGGCATCGGCATGACTGTCGATGGGGCAAGCCAGTACGCAATGATCTTCGGCATGACGATGATGGTGCCTTTCGCATCCGTTCCCGTTGCCGCAGCTTTGACGGCATTGCAGATTTTTATAACCGCGATAAGACGTGTTGAAGAAGAAGACGACGATCAATTGGAGGCGCAAGCCTGATGATTGTTGTCGTCATTATATTTTTCGGCTTTATCCTGGTTGGCGTGCCGATTGGTTATGTGTTGGGCATTGCCGGTGTTGCCGGGTTGGTGCAAATCGGTGGCGATAATTTTCTTGCGATGGCCGCTAAACGTTTTTTTGAAGGGCTCAACTTATTCACCTTCATGGCAATGCCGTTCTTTATCCTGGCTGGCGAAATTATGAACCGCTCAGGCATCACCGGCAGGCTTGCCGAGTTTGCTGAGTCTCTGGTCGGTTATTTGAGAGGCGGCTTGGCCCATTCCAATATGGTCGCATCGGTGCTTTTTGCCGGTATGACCGGCGCGGCGGTTTCCGATGCTGCGGCGTTCGGCAATACGTTGGTTCCGGCGATGGTGAAAAAGGGATATTCACGCCCCTTCGCCTGTGCCGTTACGGCGGCGGGCTCCATTATCGGCCCGACGATTCCGCCGTCGAACCTTATGGTCATCTATGGTTCTCTGATGGGTGTTTCCATCGCCGGGCTCTTCGCGGCCGGTATCTTGCCTGGAATTTTAATCTGTTTGGTTTGCATGGCCGTTATTGCCGCCGTTGGGCGCCGTCTTGGCTTGCCAAAGAGCGAAGAAGGGCCAAGTTTGCGGCGAATTTTCATCGCCTTCCGGTATAGTTTTTTGGCGATCCTGATGCCGGTTATTATCCTCGGCGGCATCCTTACGGGTGTGGTAACCCCGACGGAGGCCGCGGCCATTGCTGTTTTTTACGCCCTCATCGTTGGTGGCGTCATATACCGCGCCTTAAGCATTAATGACATTGTCGAGATGTTGATCCGAACGTCGCGGATAACAGGCATCGTGTTTCTAATTATTGCCTCCGCATCCATTCTTGGCTGGTGGATGACGTTTATGCAGATCCCGCAGACAATTGCCGCCTGGTTTTTGTCTATGTCGGACGATCCCAACGTCATCATTGCATTGATATTAGGCTTGTTACTGATGGTCGGGATGTTCATGGATATTAATGCGGCGCTGATTATTCTTGCACCGGTTCTTGCGCCCCTGACCTTAGCCATCGGCATGGATCCCGTTCACGCCGGAATAATGATTATTCTTGCTCTCAATATTTCCCTTATGACGCCGCCCGTCGGCGCCTGCCTATTTGTGCTCTCGTCCGTTACGGGAGAGCGCATTGAACGGATTAGCAGATCGCTGATTCCGTTTCTTATCGCTGAGGTCGCCATTCTTTTGCTTATCGCATTCTGGTCTGATCTCACGATGTTCGTCCCGCGGTTGCTCGGAATGTAGAGGGTCGTGGAAAAAAAACGCACCGCTAATCAACCACTCAAGGAGGTTACTATGAAGTTCGGAAAATTACTTGTTGCGGCGGGTCTCGTCGCCAGTGTCGGTCTCGCCGTCACCAATCCTGTCACTGCCCATGCTGAGAAAGTCCTTAAACTCTCTCATCTCAACAAAAATGACCCTTTCGACAATTCTACGGGGGCCATGGCAACGGTTTTCAAGAACCTGGTCGAGTCCGGAACGAACGGAACGGTCAAGGTTGAGTTATTCCCTTCGGGCCAACTCGGCAAGGATGCTGAAGTTTTACAGCAGGTAAAAGCCGGCGTTATTCAATCGGGCATTCATTCGACTGGTGGGTTCTCTTCCGTCTATCCTTTGATTGGTGCTCTCGACGTGCCATTCGCGTTTCCCAATATTTCCGCCACTTACAAAGTATTTGACGGGCCATTTGGTGACAAGTTGTCCGCTAGCATTGAAAGCAAGACCGGCCTGCATGTTGTTGGTTATGGTGATTCCGGCGGATTCTTCAACTTCACCAACTCGAAGCGTCCCGTTAAAACCCTTGCCGATTTCAAGGGTCTGAAAATTCGCACCATGGGTCTTGATACCCATAAGGGTCTCGTTTCTTCACTTGGCGGTCAGCCCGCCGGTATTGCCTGGTCTGAAGTCTATACCGCCTTGCAGACAGGCGTTGCGGACGGGCAGATGAATCCGGTTCCAATCATTGCTTTCGCCAAGTTCAATGAAGTCCAGAAATATCTGACGCTTAGCGGACACCTGTTCACTCCTTATGTCTGGATCATGAATAAGGATTTCTTAAATGGCCTGACGGCAAGTGAAAAAAATGTCGTCGCTTACGCTGCACGTTCGGCGATTACCGCAGGACGCGGTATCAGTCGCATTATCGAGGCTTCTGAGCGTGGCCTGCCTGCTCTGGCCAAAGATCTGGAGGTATATTCCTTGCCTGCTTCCGAAAAGGCGAAGTTCCAGGCTGCGGCTCTTCCGGAAATCAAGGGTGTTATCAAAAAGAACCTGGGTGCTGAAGGTGAAGACATGATGAATGCTTACATATCGGCGATCAAAGACGCCACCAAGTAACCATTCACGGTTTTTTTCTGTGGGGGGAGGCCGCGTGGAACACCCGCGCGGCCTTTCCTTCCGGAAAGAACCATTTTGATAAAAGTGATATTTCGGAATGAACGATTTGCTTTCAGAGCATAAATTCTCATTAATAAGTAATCCCAATGTCGCCCTCTCGGCACCTTACGGCGCTGAGCAGATGGCTATCCTCAACATAGAAGGATTGCAGGCCGCACGTCGTGAAATTTCCTCATGGCCCGGCTATCAGCCGACCCCGCTTGTTACTTTGTCGGGGCTCGCTAAGGCCGCCAATATTGGCTCCCTATATTTTAAGGATGAAGGCTGGCGGTTTGGCCTTGGTAGTTTCAAACCGTTGGGCGGTGCCTATGCGGTATTCCGCGTGATCGAGGGCGAAATCCGTCGGACTGGCGGCCAGCAAGTAACCAGTATCGACCTGCTTAATGGTGAGCACCGGGACGCCGTCGCTGATGTCACTATTTGCGCCGCGACTGATGGTAACCATGGCCGTTCGGTAGCCTGGGGTGCCCGGATGTTCGGCTGCCGTTGCATAATTTACATAAACGAGGCGGTCAGCGAAGGCCGTGAGAAGGCGATAGCATCTTATGGCGCGGAGGTTCGCCGTATCCCAGGGTCGTTCGATGACGCGGTACGCATGGCCAGCGAAATATCCGATGTCGAAGGCTGGCACGTTGTTCCGGATACGGCGGCTGGAGGCAACGTCGCGGCTGCGGGTGATGTTACGCAGGGCTACGCTTTGCTTGCCGATGAAGTGGTTTGCCAATTGCCTGAAGATACGATCCCGACTCATTTATTTATTCAAGCCGGCGTTGGCGGCCTTGCTGCCGCGACCTGCGGGCAACTCTGGCAGGCCTACGGCGAGAAACGACCGATAACGGTTATTGTCGAGCCACCAAGTGCCGCTTGTTGGTTCGAAAGCTTCAAGGCCGGTAAGCCGGTCGTTATATCCGGTGACCTGGATTCCCTGATGGCCGGGTTGGCCTGCGGTGAGCCTTCGCCATTGGCTTGGCCGATTTTGAAATCGGGCGCTCACGCCGCCATGACGATCCCCGATGCAGCCGCCGTTGAAACCATGCGTTTGCTGGCCTTGGGCGAGGGTGGTGACACCGCCATCGTTGGCGGTGAGTCCGGGGTTGCCGGTCTGGCCGGGTTGCTTCTGGCCGCTAAGGATAGCGAGGCGCGCGCACAGCTTCACCTTGATGAAAGCAGCCGGATTTTGGTGATTGGCTCGGAAGGGGATACGGACCCTGTAACCTATCGCGACATCGTTGGTCGCACCGGTGAC
Organism: uncultured Rhodospirillaceae bacterium; assembly: GCA_965603695.1. Classification (GTDB taxonomy): domain Bacteria; phylum Pseudomonadota; class Alphaproteobacteria; order Rhodospirillales; family JABHCV01; genus JACNJU01. The sequence goes on from CBFDEA010000052.1 coordinate 7,455, forward strand.
GAAGTTCGCGCCGCAGGCGCTGGGGGAAACCGGCAATGAACTCGGCAAATTTAACAATTGACATAGACCGCTTGATCCGCCGGCTTGAAGAGCTGGGCAAAGTCGGTGGCTTGGAAGGCGGGGGAAGTTGCCGCCTCGCCCTTAGCGATGAGGACCGTCGGGGCCGCGATCTGGTCACCGGCTGGATGCGCGAGCTTGGCCTGGAAGTTTCAATAGACGCGATCGGTAATGTCATCGCCATCCGATCCGGCATGGATGATGGCCCAGCTGTGATGATCGGGTCGCATATTGATACCGTGCGGACCGGCGGAATTTACGACGGATGCCTCGGCGTGCTGGCCGGGCTGGAAGTGATCGAAACCCTGAATAATGCGGGGATCGAGACAAAGCGTCCGTTGGCGGTCGCATTTTTCACCAACGAGGAAGGCGCTCGGTTTGCCCCCGATATGATGGGCAGTGCCGTGCATCAGGGGGTCCTTGATCTTGATGAAGCTTTGGCCGTGACTGGAATTGACGGTGTAACAGTTAGCCACGAGTTGCAAAAAATCGGTTATTGCG
>CBFDEA010000053.1:0-8006 GCA_965603695.1 uncultured Rhodospirillaceae bacterium
CTTGCTTACATGGGCACGTCCCAGCGGCAATTTCGGGGCCTGAATGCCAACCAGGCGGACTTCATTCGATCCTTCGATTTTGCCATCAAGCAGGACCGTGTCGCCATCGACGATAGCCGTGACTGTTGCCTGTCCACCCTCGAGGAGTGGCCCGGCAGTTGCCACCCCTGCGCCGCATAATCCTATGAGAAGTGCGAGCAGAAAGCGCAATCAGACCTCGATGATTTCATAGTCGTGGGTGAGTTCGGCTGTTTTGCCAAGCATGATCGAGGCCGAACAATATTTCTCGACAGAAAGGCTGATTGCGCGTTCGACATCGCTCGCCTTCAAGTTTCGCCCGCTAACGATGTAATGGGCGTGGATACGGGTAAACACCTTGGGAATATCATCTGCCCTTTCGGCCTCAAGCTCGACGACACAATCAAGCAGTTCGGCGCGGGTTTTCTTCAAGATGCCAACCACATCAAATGAACTGCAACCGCCCATGCCCAGGAGCAACATTTCCATGGGCCTGACACCCATATTGCGACCGCCAACTTCCGGCGACCCATCCATGACGATGGCGTGGCCACTTGGCGATTCGCCGATGAACATCACGTCATCGACCCATTTTACCCGTGCTTTCATTTTCTTTTCTCGCTATTCCAGTGGTTAGGACTTTGTTTTATCCGAAGCGGGCTCGCCTGTCCAAGCGGTGATTTTTGAATCCCTTCCGCCGCCGTCGTGCTTTATACTTTCGTCTATGGATGCAAACGCAGAGACCGCAGACCTGTACCCGGCCCTTTCCCCTTATCAGAGCGGCATGCTCGATGTCGGTGACGGCCACCAGATTTACTGGGAGCAATCGGGAAACCCGGATGGTCCAGCGGTGGTTTTCCTGCACGGTGGCCCCGGTGCCGGATGTAGCCCCGCGCACCGGTGCTTTTTCGACCCGGCCTACTACCGGATCGTTTTGTTCGACCAGCGCGGATGTGGCAAAAGCACGCCTTACGCCAGCTTGAACCACAACACCACCGCGCATCTGGTTGCCGACATAGAAATCTTGCGCCAGCATTTACGGATCGAAAGCTGGCTGGTCTTTGGCGGTTCCTGGGGCGCGACCCTGGCCTTGGTTTATGGCATCTACCACCCGCAACGCTGCCTTGGTTTCATCCTGCGCGGTATCTTCCTGGCCACTGCCGCCGAACTTGACTGGTTTATTGGCGGCATCGCCACGATCTTCCCTGAGGTCCATCGGGATTTTAAGGATTTCCTGCCCACTGATGAACAGGACACGTTGATTGACTCCTATTTTAATCGTTTGAACGACCCTGATCCGGAAGTTCACCTGCCCGCAGCGGCAATGTGGAGTCGCTACGAAACCCTGTGCTCGACGTTGCTGCCGGGTACGCTGGCGCAAATGGCCCCGCCGCGGCGCGATAACGTTCCGAGCAATGGCGGTATGTTGCCGATCGCCCGCATCGAGGCCTATTACTTCAAACATTCCATGTTCCTGGAAGAAAATTTCATTATCAACAACCTGGCAAAATTGGCCGGTCTTAAGGCAACCATCGTACAGGGCCGCTATGACATCATCTGTCCGCCGATAAGCGCCGACAGGCTTGCCCGCCACTGGCCGGGTGCCAAGGCCGCCGTAACCACCGTCATCGTCGACGATGCCGGTCATTCGGCCATGGAACCCGGCATCCGCAGCGCCCTTGTCCGGGCGGCCGACAATTTCAGAGAGAAATAGCGGCGCGCGGCCTCTTTCCTTCTTGATCACAGGCGGCTAAGATGCCGCCATCACATGGGGAGCGCTTGAGGGAACATGAAAAAAATAACAAAAGCATTGATGTTGGTGCTCGGCCTTTTAAGCGGTTTTAGCGCCGCCTCGCCAGCCTTTGCCGAGGACCCGGACTTCCTGTCCTTTAGCGCCGGCGCTTATGATTGGAACCGGCAAAAGGAAGAGGGCGCTGAATTTCGTCTGGAATATCGCTCCGACAGCAAATTTTGGGTCTTCAAGCCGTTTGCCGCACTCGCCGGCACGTCTACCGGCCAGGGTTTTCTTGGTGCCGGGGTTCTCGTCGATGTCTTTTTAGGACGGCGTTTTGTCCTGACCCCCAGCTTCGCGCCGCATTTATATACCGGCGGCAATTCAAAGCTGGATCTCGACTATATCGTCGAATTCCGCTCTCAGCTTGAGGCCGCTTACCGTTTCGATGACCGCTCGCGCCTTGGCATCGCCGTTTCCCACTATTCCAACGCCAGCTTGGGAAATACCAATCCCGGAACGGAATCGGCGATGCTGGTTTATTCGGTGCCGTTCGACAAATTGTTCGGAAACTAATTAAGTCAGGCTTTTTTGGTCTGCGCCGATGGCCGGTCCGTCGAGTGCGAAAGCTTCATACTGCTGGGCTTTATCAATAATCGCCTGATCCGTAATTCCCTGAATAACGACCTTAAGGCGGCTTTTCGTCGCCTCCGCCCAGAATTCGGTCAACCGGCCGAGCGCCTGCTCCCCAGTTTCCGAAAATGCTTCCATATTCAGGCTAACGCCAAAATAATTGCAGTTGGAGAACATTGTGAAACTATCCTTGCTGGAAATTGGCCGGGGCTCAGCCAGATACTTGTCGAAAAAGGGTAAAATCGGCACCGTCATATCGCCCAGCATATCCAGGGTCAGCGACTTCGGCAGATCGACAAATTCGGCAATGACGGCACCGCGAAGAGAAACGTCCAATTCCTTCATGGCCCGGACAATCAGGGTCGCCCCTTCGTTGGAGGCAAGCGCGTATGAATTGATTGGAACGATCAAACGGTAACGGTTTCCCGCGTCATGGGCCTTGGAGAATTCGGCGAAGGCTTCGCTTAGTAAAGCGGCATTTTTTTTCGCCGTCGCCAGGACATCCTTTTCATGGGTAAGGAGACCCTTGTCGGCGACGATTGTTCCATCGGGTTTTTCGTCAGCCATCATGCACCTGAAGGTATCGATTGCCTCGCGATTAATGAGCCTGACAGGACGGTAAACGACGTTCATGGACTGGTAGTTTCTCTTTTCCTGGATATCTTGTGTATTGCAAGGCAATGGAAAGAATAGAGAGCCTAACAGTTTATATCTGATTGTTCATTCAAACACGACAGGATGTGCCGGCAACAGCTTAATCGTCCTTCTTATCGTCGTCGTCGTCCTTATCTTCATCCTTTTTATCTTTATCCTTCTTGTCCTCGTCGTCTTTGCGATTCTCGTTGTCGTCGTTGCAGGGATGATCCTTGCTACAATTCTTTTCGCGATCTTCCTTATCTTCCTTGAATTTCCTCTTATCCTTTTCTTTTTTCTCTCTCTTCTCTTTCTTCTTTTTCTTTTCTTTCTTGTCTTTCTTATCTTTATCCTTCTTTTTATCGGCCAAGGCCGAATTAGCGGAAATCAGAGAGGTTTGTTGATTGAAGATGTTCAAGGAGATTGGGGTGGCGATACCCCCCAGGACAAATAGCACAAAGACAAAAAACAAGACGGTCCTGCGAAATACCATTTTTTATATTCCTTAATCTTTATCTCTAAATCTTTTCGTTACGCCATAATTGGCGATTGAGTGTCTCTGCGTAAAGGGTTTTCTTGCCTAAGCGACAATACGAGCATCTCAAAATAGCAGGTAATTTTCGCAAGACAATTTGACGCTCGTAGCCCCCTTGCTGTAGAGAATGAGCCGTCACTGGCACGCGCCCGTAGCTCAGTAGGATAGAGCACCAGATTCCTAATCTGGGGGTCACAGGTTCGAATCCTGTCGGGCGCACCATTTTTTTACGATCAACACCACTCTGATGCGGTTGAAATTCATCAATTTGCTTGACTTATAACGAGTGAAGGACTGTAGTCCTTTTTAACGAGTTGCACACGTGTGTCCACATTTTGGGCCACGTGTTTTTTTATGTGTAGATTATTTAATGAGCCGTTCGGATATCTCCGGACGGTTTTTTTGTTCTCCCCGCATGACTCGTTTTCATTTCACACATTAAGGAGACCGATAATGTTCGGACCATTCAAACTGAAATCGACAATTGGCCGCAGCCACAATGTTGATCTGGACGATGTCCTAGAAACAAAGCAAACCCTGCAAAGTCTGGGTTATTACAAACCGCCAAAGCACGGCATGACAAAATATCCTGAGCACGAAATGTTCAAGGGTATCGAACGCTTCCAATCAGACCACGGGTTGCAAAATGACGGCGTCATGAGGCCCGATGGTCCAACAGCCCAACGATTGGGCGAAATGATTGGGAAACAAAAAGATATGAAGTCAAGCGGCGGCCTTGCCGATCCTGGCGATAAGATGCCGGTTATTAAGCCGCCAACAATCGATCCCAACATGCTCGTAATCGACAAACCCTTCCTGCCTATGCCCCCCAAGTCGGATCCATATGTCGACGAACACGGCAATATCATTCTGGAAGGGAAGAACCCTAGGAATAGTTTGTTTATTCGTCCCCCTAAACGGATATAATACACGGAAATGTTGTTTACGCTTTGACCGGTGCAATGACATAATGAGGAAAAGAACATGCAACTTGCGTTCATTTTAGCGGTCATCCTTTCATCAATCGGCAGTGCGGTTTCGGCTGAGAATAATCCATGCCTGCCCCCTCCAGGTGGCGGTCTTGATTTCTCTCTTCCCTGTTTCTACCACAGCCCCATTCCACAAGCGGACTATAGGGTCTTTTTTAAATCTGGGTCTCACGATTTGCCGATCAAGGCGAAAGCCGTTCTTGATCGCCAGGCTGAAGTTCTAAAGCAGTTTCCTGAACTTGATATCAGACTTAAGGGGTTCGCAGATACCCGCGAGGCTCCCAATTCTTCGCTGATGGAGACATTGGGGCGAAAGCGGGCTAGAGCGGTTGCGGAATATCTGATTAGCAAGGGTATCCACCCAGAAAATCTTTTGATGGAAGGTAGTAAATACCCGCCGCTTATTCCCAAACGAGTAGACGAACAGAGCCTTTCGGCCATGCGCTTTGTCATGACCGACACCTCGGACAAGTAACTCTGCCCTAGTAAAGGGCACGAAAACCATCCGGCAACTGGTTGGTGCCCGAATTTTTCCGTCGCACACTAATGACACAATCGGCTAAGGAAACCGACGATATTTAAGGGAAGACCGCACTTAACCGTTTAGGCTAACCCGCTAATATATTTTATCTTCTTCTAACCCCGCATATCCCCTGTTATTATTTCCTCATTATTCCTAATCCGGGGCTCACAGGTTCGAATCCTGTCGGGCGCACCAGGATCCGCCAGCGCCATCTGTAATTTCTCTCAGGAGCCTCTAACTATGTTTTTCCGCTTTATTCACGTTCTGACGGCGCTGGCCTTTTTGGCCGCAGTTCCTTTTTCGTCCCAAGCCGAAGAAGTGACCATCCCTTTCAGGGGCCTGACCCTGAACGCCAATCTGGAGATGGCAGATGGCAAGACCTTTAAAGACGGCACCATCCTGATTACCCACGGAACATTGGCCCACAACAAAATGGAAATCATCGCCACGCTTCAGCAATTGCTCAACGAGCGCGGCTTCAATACCCTGGCTATTAATTTGAGCCTTGGCCTCGACAACCGTCACGGCATGTACGACTGCAAGGTCGCCCATCGCCATAAACATACCAATGCAGTTCGTGAAATGGCTGCCTGGGTTTCATGGTTATACGCCCAGGGAAGCAACAAGATCGTCCTCGTCGGTCATTCCCGGGGCGGCAACCAGACGGCCCAGTATATGGTCGACAGGCAAGTTCCAAAGGTCAGGGGCGCGGTGCTGATCGCCCCGGCACTTTGGGATAAGCAAAGCGCTCAAAAATCCTATAAAGACCGCTACAAGGTTACCCTTAATTCTCTGCTCGGAAAAATAAATCGGGCCATCATCGCCAAGAAGGGCGACACGCTATTTGATGATGTCGGCTTTATTTACTGCCCCAAAGCATCCGTCAGCGCCGCCTCCTTTGCCGATTACTACGGCGAGGACAAATTTCGCGACACCCCGACCGTGTTGGTCCGCGTCAAAAAACAGGTACTGGTTATTGCCGGCTCAGAAGACAACGTCGTCAAGGGCTTGCCCGAAAGAATGGTCGGCGTCGTCAACAGCAAGATCAAGCTTGCCGTGGTCGAAGGTGCCGATCATTTCTTCCTGGATTTTTACAGCGAGGATGTGGCCGACCTTATTGCCGACTTCGAAGGAACTCTGGTCGAAGAATGATTTAGCCAAACTTGGCGATGAGAATTCCCAGCAAGACCAACAGGCCAAGGCCAATACCACCGACACTTAGAACCAGTATCAGCAGGCTTTTTGAAGCGTTGCCCTTTTTCTTTTTCTTGCGCTTGCCCTTCTTGGCAGGACCCGATTTTTTTTCCGGTTTCTTTTTTTGCTTCTCTTCGTCGCCGCCTTTTTGTTCTTTGTAGATGATCTTCGACGTCGTGTTGTCGCTCGCTTCGTCGTAGGTTTCCTGGACAACGCGAATCGCCATATGATGCGGGCTGGCAATCAGCATCCGGCCCTGGTGAATCGCCATGTTTTTATCGTCATGGACGGAATCCAGCATCCAGTTGCCGCCCTTGAAAGAATATATCTCGAAGGAAACGGTTCTGGCCACGCTAGAAACCCCACCGCGCTGCCGCTCTCGGCAAGCACGTCCTGTCGGTTAAAGATCTAGGGCAGAACAAGTCGATCATGCGTCCTTAACCTTACAATTGGCCGCCCCCAGCAAGAAGCTATCTTCACCGTTTTCGTCGTCGCGCAACGGGGTAATGAGAGAGCGATAGAGAATCGTCTGACCATTCTCATGAACGAATTCGCCGCCCAGGGTAATGGGAATCTGCTTGATCTGAACCTTGCTGTAATACTTGATAGCCTGGCCCAGAAGCGTCTGCGTCGGCGTGTCTGAGACCACCTCGCCAATCAAAGCTTTGCCGCCGTTGGCCAGCAAATCACTGCCGATGCGTTCGTATATAGGTTCATCGCCACGAATATCAAGAACGTAAAGACAGGCTTCAAGATCACCCAAATCCCTTGAAAGGACGGCGTCGAGCGTTGGTATTTCATCGGTTTGTTGTGCACCCCGCCAATGCATCAATAAACGATGCACCATCCGTCTTTCCATTCCCTGTGATTGATCCTGCATTGCTTAGCGCCCCTTAATCTTTTTCACATATCGACCAGGTCAGACTTGCCCCGGGTCTCCGCGTTTATATAGCCAATCGCGCGCGGCTGCGGCAAGTCGTCACACTGATCTTAATCGAATTCATAGTACGCACTATTAATAATAAGCGCCTCAGATTATGCCATAAGAATCTTGGATAGCACCTATTTATTAAAAGGTTCTGAATACTTACGTCTTGTTATTCATGCTTCCGGAAACGAAAAATCCCGGCCCCGTTTAATCGCGGGGCCGGGATTTCATCAAAACAGAGCGAAAGAATTAAATAACCTTGCGCAATTCAATGACGAATTTATCCATTTCGGTGCCAAGCACTTCGCCTTGCTGGGACAATTCACCCGCTGCGGTCAACACCTCGCCGGCGGCCTGGCCGGTTTCACCTGCGGCCTGAGTAACCTGAGTGATATTGGTCGTTACATCGGTCGTGCCTTGCGATGCCTGTTCCACATTTCGGGCGATTTCCTGGGTCGCGGCACCCTGTTCTTCGACGGCGGCGGCGATGGTCGAGGATATCGCATTGATTTCAGAAATTGTACTGGTGATGCTGCCAATCGCCTTCACAGCGTCCTGAGTGGCACTTTGAATATCACCGATCTGATCGCTGATTTCCTGTGTCGCCTTGGCCGTTTGATTGGCCAGATTTTTCACTTCCGAGGCAACAACGGCAAAGCCCTTGCCGGCGTCTCCGGCGCGGGCCGCTTCAATGGTCGCGTTCAGCGCCAACAGGTTGGTCTGATCGGCAATATCGGAAATAAGCTCGACAACCTCGCCAATTTTCTGCGCCGCTTCGGCCAAGCCCTGAACCTGGGTATTGGAGCGATCGGCCTCGGTCG
>CBFDEA010000054.1:0-7999 GCA_965603695.1 uncultured Rhodospirillaceae bacterium
AACATCCTGCTCGAACTGCACCCCCTGTGGAACCTGATCGGCTACGAGCGCGCGGAAGCCCCCGTCGTCGTCCTGGAAAGGGCGGTCAAGGGTTTCCTGTTCGATTGCCGCATGTGCGGCCAGTGCGTCCTGAGTTCGACCGGCATGTCGTGCCCGATGAATTGCCCCAAGACCCTGCGCAATGGACCTTGCGGCGGGGTCCGGGCAAATGGCAATTGCGAGGTCGAACCGGACATGCCCTGCGTCTGGATCGAAGCCTGGAAGGGTAGCGTCATGATGAAAAACGGTGCCCGCATCGAGAACGTCCAGGTGCCCAGCGACCAAAGCCTGCGCGGCACCTCCTCCTGGTTGCGCGCCACCGCCGAACGGGCGCGGGAGAAACAGCAATGAGCACGATCGAACACCCGGACTTGCTCGAACAACTGCCCGGCCATTCATCGCGCGGTCGCCTTGAGCGTATCCTCAGGCGCGGCGATTTTGCCGTCACCGCCGAACTCAACCCGCCGGATTCTGCGGACCCCAACGAAGTCTATGAACGCGCCGGAATTTTCGATGGCTGGGTCGACGGCATCAACGCTACGGACGGTTCGGGGGCCAACTGTCATATGTCGTCGGTCAGCATTTGTGCCCTGCTGACCCGTGTCGGTTACGCGCCGGTGATGCAGATATCGTGTCGCGACCAGAACCGCATCGCCATTCAGGGCCATGTTCTGGGTGCCGCCGCCATGGGTGTCAACAATATCCTGTGCCTGACCGGCGACGGGGTCCAGGCCGGGGATCATCCGGGGGCCAAACCGGTGTTCGATCTGGACAGCATTTCTCTACTGGCGACGATCAAGCAAATGCGCGATGAAAGTCGCTTCCTGTCGGGCCGAAAAATTTCCGAACCGCCGCAGGTCTTTATCGGTGCCGCCGCCAACCCGTTCGCCCCACCCCATGATTTCAGGGTTACCCGGCTGGCCAAAAAGATTAAAGCCGGGGCGCAATTCGTGCAAACCCAGTACTGCTTCGACGTGCCGATGCTGGAAGAATATATCAACCAGGTCCGCGATCAGGGTCTCGATAAGGAATGCTTCATTCTGGTTGGTGCCGGGCCGCTGGCATCGGCAAAAACGGCGCGCTGGATTCGCACCAACGTTCCGGGCATTCATATTCCCGATAGCGTCATCGCGCGCCTGGAAGGGGCGGAAGACCAGAAACGCGAAGGCCGCAACCTGTGTGTCGAAATCCTTCAGCAATTGCGTGAAATGAAGGGCGTCGCCGGAATTCATGTGATGGCCTACCGGCAAGAGGAATGGGTCGCGGAAATCGTCGAGCGTTCCGGCGTATTGAAAGGGCGCAAACCCTGGCACAAGGAAATGAACCCCGGCGATTACGCCGCTGCCGAGGCTATGGACGCCCTGATACATGAAAACGATTAACGCCGCCCATAGCCTCATTGATGTCGCAAACGGGAAAGTCGGTCCCTTATACTATCCCTAAATAGATTGTTCACCCGTCAACCAGATTTTTTAGAGAATGACAGCCATGACCGAAACCATCATCAGTTCCGCCAGTCGCGAGGTCGTTATCGGCTTTGATCGGCCCTTCGTTATTATCGGCGAGCGTATCAACCCGACGGGGCGCAAGTTGCTGGCCGCAGAAATGGCCGCTGGCGATTATTCGCGGGTCGAATCCGACGCCCTGGCCCAGGTCGCCGCCGGTGCCCATATGTTGGATGTCAATGCTGGCATCCCGATGGCCGACGAGCCCAGGATTCTCGCCGAGGTCGTCCAGCTTGTGCAAAAACTGACCGATGTTCCCTTATCCATCGACTCCTCCATCGTCGAGGCCCTGGAAGCCGGTCTTGCCGTTTACAAAGGCAAGGCCCTGGTCAATTCCGTCACCGGCGAGGAAGAGCGGCTTGAGGCCGTGCTGCCGCTGGTCAAGAAATACGGTGCCGCCGTCGTCGCCATTTCAAATGACGAGACCGGTATCTCCGAAGACCCGGACGTGCGCTTCAACGTCGCCAAAAAGATCGTCGAACATGCCGCCGATTACGGCATTCCGGCCTGCGACGTTGTCGTCGACCCGCTGATCATGCCTGTCGGCGCGATCAATGACGCCGGGGCCGTGGCCTTCAAACTGCTGCGCCGCCTGCACGACGAACTTAAGGTCAACACCACCGGCGGGGCGTCGAACGTCAGCTTCGGCCTGCCTAACCGCAATGGCCTCAACGGTGCCTTTATTTCCATGGCCATGACCGCCGGACTGACATCGGCGATTACCAATCCGCTGCACCTTGAAGTGGTCAGCGCCATCATGGGAGCCGACGTGATGATGGGCCATGATCCCAACTGTACGCGCTGGATCAAGAAATTCCGCGAACCGACTGCCGAAGGCGCAGACGGTGGCCGTGACGCGCGCAGGCGGCGCAGACGTGGCTGAAGAATTCCTGATTGCCTTTATGCCATCGGGCAAGCGTGGACGTTTCGCCGTCGGCACCCTTGTCTTGGATGCCGCCCGCAGCCTCGGCGTCGATATCGATTCTGTCTGCGGCGGCCGCGGCATTTGCGGTCGTTGTCAGGTTGACGTCGGCGATGGGGAATTTGCCAAGCTCGGCATCATTTCGGGGCCGCAGAACCTGGGCGCGATTGGGCCAGAGGAAATCCACTTCGATGAGAAAAAGGGCCTGAAGGCCGGGCGCAGGCTCGGCTGTCAGGCCCGCATTAACGGCGACATCGTCATCGACGTGCCGCCCGAAAGCCAGGTCCACAAGCAAGTCGTGCGCAAGCGTGCCGAAGCCCGCGACATCATCATCGAACCCGATATCCATCTGCATTTCGTCGACGTCGCGACAGTCGATACGGCGGGTATTTTTCAAGCCCTTGAGGAGCAATGGGGCCTGACCGGCCTGGAGATGGCAATTTCTAACTTTAATGGCGCGCAGACCATGACCGTCGCCATCTGCAACAAAAAGTCGATCATTGCCGTATGGCCCGACTTTCAAGACGCCATTTACGGCATCGCCTTCGATGTCGGCTCGACCACCATCGCCGCCCATCTGTGCGATCTGGCGAGCGGCGAAGTGATGGCGTCGGCTGGCCTGATGAACCCGCAGATCCGCTTCGGCGAAGACCTGATGAGCCGCGTCTCCTACGTCATGATGAACCCCGGCGGCGAGGTCGAACTGACCCAGGTGGTCCGCCAAGCGCTGAACGATCTGGCCCGCACGGTCGCCGATGAAGCCGCTATCACCCTTGATGATATCCTTGCCGTGACCATCGTCGGCAACCCGGTCATGCATCATCTGGTGCTCGGGCTGGACCCGACGCCGCTCGGCGTTTCACCCTTCACCCTGAGCGTCGAGAAGGCCCTGGACATTGCCGCAAGCGAGGTCGGGCTGGAACTCAACCCCGGTGCCCGCTGTTACATTCCGCCGTACATCGCCGGTCACGTCGGGGCCGATACGGCGGCGGTGATCCTGTCCGAAGCACCCTATAAATCGGACGAGATCGTCCTCATCGTCGATGTTGGCACCAACGCCGAAATTGTGCTTGGCAACAAAAACAAGCTGCTCGCCTGCTCGAGCCCGACCGGTCCGGCTTTTGAGGGGGCGCAGATCACATCTGGCCAACGCGCCGCACCCGGTGCGATCGAGCGGGTCCGCATCGATCCTAAGACGCTGGAGCCGCGTTTCAAGGTCATCGGCAGCGATTACTGGTCCGATGAGGAAGGTTTCGATAAGTCTATTGAAGGTATCGGTATTTCCGGTATCTGCGGTTCCGGCATTATCGAAGTTATCGCCGAAATGTTTCTGGCAGGAATCGTCACCGCCGATGGCGTCATCGACGGCAGCCAGGCTGAAAAGACACACCGCATTATCGCCAACGACCGCACCTTCAGCTATCTGTTGCATGAAGGCGCGCCGCGTATCGTCGTCAGCCAGAACGATGTTCGCGCCATTCAACTGGCCAAGGGCGCACTGTATGCCGGGGCCCGCTTGCTGATGGACCGGCTTGGCATTGAAACCCTCGAGCGGATCAGTCTGGCCGGGGCTTTCGGCAGTCATATCGATGTTAAGTACGCGATGGTTCTGGGCTTGATACCCGATTGCGACCTGGCCCACGTCTCGGCTGCCGGAAACGCCGCCGGAACCGGTGCCCGCATCGCCCTGCTCAATCGCGACGCGCGGACCGAAATTGAAGATGTCGTGAGCCGGGTCGAGAAAGTCGAGACGGCGACCGAACCCGCCTTCCAGCAGCATTTCATCGAGGCCATGGCTTTTCCCCATAAAACTGCGGCTTCGCCCAATCTTGAAAAAGTCGTCACCCTGCCCGCAAAAACGATAAGCACGAACGACGCCCCGCGCCGTCGCGCCCGTCGTTCCCGTGCCCCATGAGCGGCACGATGAGCGGCACCATGAATCGGGACGTCTGGCGTCTGGCCGCACCGATTATCCTGTCCAACATCTCTGTCCCTTTGCTCGGTGCCGTCGATACCGCAGTTGTCGGTCATTTGCCGGGTCCCCACTACATCGGCGCCGTCGCTATCGGTGCCTTGATCTTCAGTTTCATCTATTGGGGATTTGGCTTCCTGCGCATGGGAACCACAGGTTTTACAGCCCAGGCGCTGGGGGCCAAGGACAGCGATGAGGTGCGCTCCATGCTGGCCCGCGCGATCATTGCCGCTTTCATCCTGGGCCTTGGCGTGATCGCCCTGCAATGGCCGCTGCGAGCCTTGGCTTTCCACCTGATCGATGCCAGCGGCCAGGTCGAAGGGTTGGCCGCCGACTATTATCGGGTGCGCATTTGGGGAGCCCCCGCAGCCCTTGCCAACTACGCCCTTGTCGGCTGGTTTATTGGCGTGCGCAACACCCGCGCGGCGCTGATCATTCAGCTGGTGATGAATGGCCTCAACGTCATTCTCGACCTGTGGTTCGTCAACGGATTGGGGCTTGGTGTCCCTGGCGTCGCCTGGGCTTCGCTGATATCGGAAATTGTCGCCGTCGGCGTCGGCCTGATGCTGGCCCGCAACACTTTAAGACAGATCGGCGGCCATTGGATCAAACAACGGATTTTCGATAGCGCCCGCTTACTACGCTTGCTGGCGGTCAATCGCGACATTTTCATCCGTACCCTTTGCCTGCAAGCGGGTTTTGCCCTGTTTACGGCGCAAGCCGCTAAAATGGGCGACGCGGTGCTCGCCGCCAATGCCATTTTGCTGAATTTCCAGAGCATCATGGCCTATGCCCTGGATGGCTTTGCCCATGCCGTCGAGGCTTTGGCTGGGGGCTTCCTTGGGGCCCGTGATCGGCAGGGCTTCCGCCAGGCCGTCAAGACATCGACGATCTGGGCGTTCGGCTTCGCCGTTATCTTTACCCTGATCTATGCCGTCCTGGGCGGCACGATGATCGATGTCATGACCGATATCGAAGATATTCGCAGCCGCGCGCGGACTTACATGCCGTGGATGGTGCTGATGCCCATTCTGTCGGTCTGGGGCTTCCAGCTGGACGGCATCTTTATCGGCGCGACACGAACTGCCGAGATGCGCAACGCGATGCTTTTCTCGCTGGTTATTTTCGGCCTCGCTCTGGCCTTGCTGGTGCCAAGCTTCGCCAACCATGGCCTGTGGGCGGCATTTGCCATCTTCATGATCGGCCGCGCCGTGACCTTGGGGTTTTACTATCCGGCTTTGGAAAGAAGCGTCGAGGAAAAAACTTAGGCCGGGACCCGGCGTTCCTCGCTTGGGGTGCGCTCGAAGAACTCGCGATAACACTTGGAAAAATGCGACGCCGAGACGAACCCGCAGGCCAGCGCGACATCAAGGATCGGCATCGAGGTCTGCAACAACAAAAAGCGCGCCCGGCTCAACCGCAATTCCAGATAATAGCGGGTCGGCGCATGATGCAGGTACTTCCTGAACAACCTTTCAAGCTGCCGCGTCGACAGGTTGACGATCTTCGCCAGCGCCGCGCAACTAACCGGTTCTTCTAGGGTTTCCTCCATGTGCGAAATAACCGCCAAAAGCTTAGGATGGCTGACCCCCAAACGGGTGCGCAGGGCCATGCGTTGGCGTTCGTGGCCGTCGCGGATACGGTGATGGATCATCATGTCGGAAACCAACGAGGCCGTATCATGGCCGTATTGCTGGGCGATAATATGCAACATCATGTCCAACGCCGCGGTGCCGCCAGCGCAACTGAAGCGGTTGCGGTCGATCTCGAAGAGATCATCGCTGACTTCGATTTCCGGAAACTCCTCGGCGAAGCCGTCCATATTTTCCCAATGAATGGTGCACTTGTAACCATCAAGCAGGCCTGCTTTGGCAAGAATATGGCTGCCGGTGCAGACCGACCCCAATGAGGCCCCATGAGACGACAGGCGCCGCAGCTTGGCGATCAATTTCGGATTCGATTGATTCTGGGTATCGGCCCCGCCACAAACGATGACACTGGGCAAGACATCGACATCGCTGTAAGAGCCATCGACTTCGACCCGCACCCCGTTGCTGGCTTCGACCGGATTGCCGTCAAAGGAATAGCAGCTCCAGCCATAAAGTTGACTGTTGGCGACCCGGTTGACGAGCCTTAACGGTTCGATGGCCGATGAAAAGGCAATGAACGAAAATCCGGGTACCAGGAAGAATCCGATCCTGTGTAGCGGGGTTTCAAAAGTTGAACCATCCATGCACGCATCCCCCCTCGGTAAGTCACTCAATACCACCGAGAAAAAACAGCGACAGCGTCGCCATACCTGTTAATCCGTTTAAAGCTGATTGGGAAGTTTGTCTATATAAAATGTCGCCTGCTGGATAACCAGTGTCCACCATCACCCGCTTAAACAATTTTTCCGTCTAGTTCATAGCGCCCCTGCATATCCTCTATTTCGATAACCCAAAGATCCGGGTCGCGGGCGATCTGGCGCTTGATATAAGCCTCGGCTTCATTTTCGGCGATCAACTCACCGCCGCCACCGTACATCCAGGCGGCATTGCCATCGCTGTCACGGACCTGCGACAGCACTGCGCACCCCGCCTTACCTTGATCGAGTTTAAGCAATATGGCCCCGGCGTCAGGATCGCCCTTGTGGCGCACCATGATCGGAATATGGTTGATATCGCAGACCCGAACCTGCGCCTGCACCCATAATCCGGCTTTGATTCTTGACGACGACATTGAAGATTAAGTCCTTAAAAATAATGCTTAAGTGTGAATATAGTGGTTATCCACGAAAGGTCACCACTTCAGATGTTTACCCTACACCCGACCCTGGCTAAAGATTCGTTCGAGATTACCCAATGGGACGTCTCGCAGGTACGCTTGATCAATGACGCCACTTATCCCTGGCTGATCCTGGTCCCGACTCGCGAAAATTTAAGCGGCCTGCACGAACTGGCGCAAACCGACAGGCTGGAAATGATGGAGGAAATTGTCCGCGCATCAAGCGTGATGAAGAAACTCTACAATCCTGCGCGTATCAACGTCGCCGCCCTGGGCAACGTGGTTGAACAACTGCACGTCCACATCATAGTCCGCTTCGAAAGTGACGCGGCGTGGCCGGGCCCGGTCTGGGGCGTCAAACCGACGCAACCCTACGGCCCCGAGGCGCTGGAAAGCACCATTCAAAAATTACAAGAAGGCTTGAGGAACTAACGTATAATCAGGACGTTGACATTGGCCAGATTGGAGACCTTGCGCGAAACACTGCCCAGGAACATGCCTTTTAGTTCGCCCTTCCCCCGGGTGCCGATAACGATCAAATCGGCCTTGTGATTTTTTGCGTAATCGGCGATTTCCGAGGCCGGGTCGCCGACGGCAACCTTACTTTTAGTCTCCATCAAGCCGGCATTCTTGGCCTTCGTTTCAGCCGATTTCAGGATTTTCTCACCGACGAAGCGCAGGACATCGCTTCGCGCACCCTGAATATGCTCGACTTCGGCCATCCGCATCACGCTTTCGGGTAACTGCATGTCGCGGATGACATGCATAAAACTTAAGATTGAACCATGAGCTTTG
>CBFDEA010000055.1:0-7860 GCA_965603695.1 uncultured Rhodospirillaceae bacterium
GTTCGGAGCCGTAAGAGAACCAGGAGCCGGACTTTTCGATGACCCCGGCCTTGACGCCAAGGTCGATCAGTTCGCCGGTCTTCGAGAAGCCCTCGCCATACATGATGTCGAATTCAATCATCTTGAACGGCGGTGCCAGCTTGTTTTTAACGACCTTGATGCGAGTCTGGTTGCCGACCACTTCGTCGCGGTCCTTGATCGCGCCGATGCGGCGGATTTCCAGGCGGATCGAAGAATAAAACTTCAACGCATTGCCGCCGGTGGTGGTTTCCGGGTTGCCGAACATGACGCCGATCTTCATCCGGATCTGGTTGATGAAAATAACCATGGTGTTGGATTTGGCGACGGAGCCCGTCAGCTTGCGCAGGGCCTGGCTCATCAGACGCGCTTGCAGGCCGACATGGTGGTCGCCCATTTCGCCTTCCAGTTCGGCCCGTGGCACCAGGGCGGCGACGGAATCGACGACCAGAACATCAACGGCACCGGAGCGCACCAGGGTGTCGGTAATTTCCAGCGCCTGTTCACCGCCATCGGGCTGCGAGATCAGCAACTCGTCGATGTTGACGCCGAGTTTCTTGGCGTAGCTGGGATCGAGCGCATGCTCGGCGTCGATAAAGGCACAGGTACCGCCGAGCTTCTGGGCTTCGGCGACGGCGTGCAGGGCCAGCGTCGTCTTGCCGGAACTTTCCGGACCATAAACCTCGATAACCCGACCACGCGGCAAGCCGCCGATACCCAGGGCAATATCAAGGCTGATCGAACCCGAAGAAATGACTTCCGTCTCGACCGTTTCACGTTGGCCGAGGCGCATCACCGAGCCCTTGCCGAAGGCGCGCTCAATCTGGCCGAGGGCGGCGTCAAGCGCCTTGTCCTTATTCATATTACCCTTCTCTACGATCTTCAGTTCGGGATTAGCCATTGCTCTTACTCTCTTATTCCACAGGGTTACCGACGATGCAATTGAACTAACCGTACCTGTTTTGTTCTCATACGCAAGCGTTTTTTATAACCAATTGTAAAAAAACACTTATTTGGATCATGTTCTATTTTAGTTCTAGTAAAACATGAGCGCCCGCATGGGATATTTTGAGATATATTGAAACCACCAGCCAACGACTCGCGGGGCTTTGGCTAGCGCTCCGACATATATCGACACATTTGGAAAACTCTTCGACATCTGCACGTCACATTGCTCGCTCATATTGCTTAAATCATAAATAGCGCCATGGGTCTCAAGGGGAAGCACCAGAAGATGCAGAAAAAAATTCTCGTCATTGACGACGACGAAGACCAGCGCGATTTGGTCAGGGCCGTGCTTGAGGTCGAAGGATTTGATGTGCTTGAGGCCGACGGCGGTTATGCCGCCCTTGAAATGGTTCGAGAAAATATCCCCGATATGGCCATCGTCGATATTTTCATGCCCGACATGGATGGATTGGAAACGATTACCCAGCTCAGGGCGCGCACCGCAGACATGAAAATTATCGCCATGTCAGGCTGTGGCTTGTTCCAGCATTCCGATTACCTGTCCCACGCCAAGGAATTTGGTGCCAATGCGGGGATCTCCAAACCATTTCGAATAGATGACCTGGTCATACTGGTGAAATCACAGTTTTCATAAGTTTTTGATCTAAAGTCGCGTCACCTTGGCGGCGAACATATAACCGGCATTTCGAATCGTTTTGATGAACTGCGGTTTTTGCGGGTTTTCTTCGATCTTTTTTCTGATCCGACCGATCTGAACATCGATACTGCGGTCAAAAGCCGGTGTGTTGGCCTGGTGGGTACGCTCAAGCAGTTGATCGCGGTTGAGGACCCGGTTGGGGTTTTCGATGAACGCCCGCAACAGCTCAAATTCACCGCTGGTCAAGGCCACTTCCGAGCCGTCTGACGCACTTAGGGTGCGCGACAAAAGGTCGCATTTCCAGCCTTCAAATTGGAGAATCCTCGTTTCACTGGTGTTTTCTCGCGGTCCCCCCTGGCGCCTTCTGATGACGCTGCGCACCCGGGCCAGCAGTTCGCGCAATTCGAACGGTTTGCCCATATAATCATCGGCACCGACTTCCAGGCCGATGATTTTATCGATCGGATCGCCAAGGCCGCTGACAATAATAATGCCGACGTCCGATTGCTGCTTGAATTCCCGGGTCAAATCGAGACCGCCGACACCCGGAAGGCGCAAATCGACGATCACCAGATCAAAATGATCTTTGTTGAATATTTCAATGGCCTTACGCCCATCGACGGCAGTCGCGACCTTATAGCCCGCGTCCTGCAGACAAAACTCGACGGTATCGAGAATTTCCCTGTCGTCATCTATAACGAGAATATTTTCTTGTCTGCTCACGTCTTCCCCACTTCACCGACACATTCTGTCACAGAGCGACACAACACGAAATACTTGCGCACACATACTCATAAGTGAACGCGCTAAGATCGGCAACTAATCGAAACGTATATAGCAAAGAATCAAGCGATTCGGGCGGCATAAAATGAGTGTGGATTTTAGTTTCGGCATTTGCCAAATAGACGACGAACACAATTTGATCGATCAATTGCTGAAAAAACTCGAAACAGATCAAGATGGCCCGCTTGCGCCTGAATTGACCGGCGAGGTCCTCGCCGATCTGTACGATCATACATTCAACCATTTCAATTATGAGGAAGAACTGATGCGAGTCACGGGCTTTCCGGGCATCCAAGAGCATCGCCGGGAACATCAGGAAATAATCAGCCGCCTCAACGACTTACTGGAACAATCTTCGACACAATCGGGGCAGTCACTTGGCCACGATATTATTGAGATTATCAATAATGGAATAATCAGGCATACTGACAATCTTGATAGGGGCTTTCACACGTGGTTTTCAAATAAGGGGTGGGGTACTGAAGATGTGGAACGTTTCAAATTGCTTATCACCGCCAAAGGCGCGAGGCCAAAGCAGTGACGGTCGTTCAGCACGGGCAAAAGCGGGGCGACGGCGTGACGTTGACTAAACAGGTTTCCGATATTCCAATAGATAAACCACGGATGCTGGTCGTCGATGACGAACCCGATATCTGCGACTTTATATCCTTTGCCGGGCAATGCGCCGGTTACGATGTCCTCGCCACCAGTGAGCCCGAGCAGTTTGAAAGCCTCTACTCCCCCCACATAAATCTCATCGTTCTCGACCTGTCGATGCCACATGTTGACGGTATCGAACTCATTCGCTTCCTCGTCAATAAACAGAGCAAGGCGGCGGTTATCCTGGTCAGCGGCCTTGACGCCGGGGTCCTGGGCTCCGCCCAATCACTGGCCCTGGGGCAAGGATTAAATGTCATCGGCTCGATCCATAAACCCATCGCCCTGAATGACCTGGAAGTCCTGATCGGCAAAGCGACCAGAAAAACGTCTCATGATGTCGCCCCTGAAGAAAATCTTAGCCCCGAGGGAACCGACGAATTGCCGTCAATTGCAGAACTTCGACAAGCCATCGAAGAAATGGATCTTTTTGTCGTTTATCAACCCAAAATCGAAATGAACACCCGCTCCCTGGCCGGTGTCGAGGCGCTTGTCAGGTGGCATCACACACAAAAGGGGACGATACCGCCAGCGATGTTCATCCCCTTCGCCGAACGCCATGGACTGATCGGCGAATTGACGACTCTGGTCATCACCAAAGCCCTGGAGCAAATGGGAAAGTGGCACACCGAGGAACTGGATTTCGAAATCTCCATCAATATGTCGGCGCGGACATTAACCGACCTGGAATTTCCCGATCAACTTCTCTCCCATGTCCTCAGTCATAATCTAAAGCCTGAACAACTGATTATCGAAATCACCGAAACCTCGGTCATTAAAAACCTTATGGAATCCCTCGATATTCTGACCCGCTTGCGCATGAAGGGATTCGGCTTGTCTATTGACGATTACGGAACCGGCTATTCTTCCATGCAGCAACTGCAAAAGATTCCCTTCTCGGAACTTAAACTGGACCAATCGTTCGTCGCCCAGTCCGATATGCACGAAGAAGCCCGCGCTATTGTCGAATCAACAATTGATCTGGGTCGCCGGTTGGGCATGACCGTCGTCGCCGAAGGCATCGAAACCAACGCCGTCTGGAACCTTTTGTCCGATCTGGGATGCGATCAGGCCCAGGGCTTCCTTATGGGCCGACCGTTGCGCGGCGAGGATGTGCGGCCATGGCTTAATGACTGGATAAAACAAGGGAAACGGCTAACCGAAACGCCGTCTGTGTGATGTCCGTTTACATCCTGGGACTCTCCATCGTCCTGCAATTTACCGCCGCCGGATTTGCCCTGCAACTTATTCGAATTTCCGGCAGATGGCGTGCATGGTCCTTCCTGGCCCTGGCGCTTATCCTGATGGGCGTCAGACGATCAATCACTTTTTACCGGGTGATTTCGGGTGATATTTCCCTACCCGCCGACCTGACGGCAGAACTGATCGCCCTTGCTATTTCCTGCCTGCTTCTTGTCGGCGTCATCATGATTGGCCCGGTCATCCAACGCTTAAGATTGAATGAGGAACGTCTGCGCGATTTCGGCTTGTCGGTCGCCGACTGGTACTGGGAAATGGACGACCAGCTCAGGTTTTCATATTTTTCCGACCGCTTTAGCGAATTATCCGGTGTTCCCCAATCCGCCTTGCTCGGCAAGACGCGCCGGGAAACGGGTGTCCCTGGCACCGATCCCGACATTTGGGAAAACCATCTGGCGACCCTGGACGCGCACCAGCCGTTCCGTAATTTTACCCATTCCCGGACCCTGCCAGACGGCAAGGAAATCTGGATTTCAGTCAGCGGCTCGCCGGTTTTCAATAAAGCAGGAATCTTTCAGGGCTACCGGGGCGCGGCCATGGATGTGAGCACGCAAATAAATGCCGAAAAGGCGCAAAGTCAATCCGAAGAGCGTTTTCATACGGTGTTTCAGGCAAGCCCGGCGGCGATCTCGGTTGCCGGTATCGATAGTGGTGAACTTTTCTTGGTCAACGAGAGATGGCTGTCGAGCACCGGATACCAGCGTCACGAAGTGATCGGCAGGACGGCCTCTGAAATTAATTTTTGGGTTGATCCGAAACAACGCGAAATCCTCGTCGCGACGCTGCGGCGTGATGGTTTTGTTCGTAATTTCAGGGCCTCCCTGCTGTCAAAAAACGGCGAGATCAGAAATTTCGAAATGTCCGCCGAAATAATCGAAATCGATAATGAAACCCGGATGTTGACGGCCTTTAACGACACCACGGAACGCGACAAGGCCGAGGAACAGGTGCTGCGGTTGTCGCGGGCAATCGAACAAAGCCCGGTCACCATCATGATCACCAACACCAAGGGCGAAATCGAATACGTTAACTCCAGGTTTGAACAGGCGACCGGCTACAGCATCGCTGAAGTTATCGGAGAGAACCCGCGCTTCCTCAAGTCCGGATACACTTCGGCCGAAGAATACGAAGAATTGTGGGGCCTCATTTCAAGTGGTCGCGAATGGCGCGGTCAAATGCAAAACCTGAAAAAGAACGGTGACCTTTTTTGGGAATTCGCCAGTTTCTCGGCGATCAAAGGGCCGGACGGCGAGATCACCGGTTACATGGCCGTTAAAGAGGATATAACCAAACAGAAACTGGCCGAGGAACTGAGCACCCGGCTTGGCCGCATCGTCGAGGAGACCCTCAACGAGATTTACATTTTTGACGCCGAAACCCTGAAGTTTGTTCAGGTCAACAAGGGTGCCAGGCGGAACCTTGGTTATTCCCTTAAGGAACTGCTCGCATTAACCCCTGTCGCCATCAAGCCGCAAGTTTCGTTCAATCAGTTTATTGAAATGATAAAACCCTTGCGGGACGGCACGACACCGCTACTGAATTTTGAAACCGTCCACCAACGTAAAGACGGCACGACTTACGATGTCAGCATCTATCTTCAACTGGTAAAAACAGAAACACCGCATGTATTCGTCGCCATCATCGAGGACATAACCGAACGTAACGAGATGCAAGCATCGCTTCAGATGTCCAGGAAAATGGATGCCATCGGCCAAATGGTCGGCGGCATCGCCCATGACTTCAACAACATCCTCGGCATCGTCATGGGCAACCTGGAAATCATTCGGCGCATGGTTGATGGTAATGAGGTCGTGACCAAGCGCACCGACACCGCCCTTAAAGGTGCGCGCCGCGGGGCCGACCTGACCAGGCGACTGCTGGCGTTCTCACGCAAAGACCGCTCGGTGGCGAAGCCGGTCAATCTCAGTAACCTGATTTTTGAATTCAGGGACCTGCTTGAAAAGCCACTGCCCCCGGAAATTAAAGTTCACTACGCCTTGAACGATAAGTTATGGCTGACCAACATTCACGCCGCCGAATTTGAGAACATCTTCATCAATCTGGCGCTCAATGCGCGGGATGCCATGCCCGACGGCGGCACTCTTCTGATCGAAACCGGCAACATTCATTTAACCAACAAAGATATCAGATCGATTCCCGATATTGCCGTCGGCGATTACGTTCAGGTCCGCTTCAACGACACCGGCACAGGGATGAGCCGTGAAACCGCGGAAAAGGCTTTCGACCCCTTCTTTTCGACCAAGGAGGTCGGCAAAGGAACCGGCTTGGGCCTCAGCATGGTTTACGGATCAATCAGGCGAGCTGGCGGACAGGTCGTCATTAATTCTGAAATCGATGACGGAACGAACGTGACGATTTACCTGCCGAAATCATCGTTTGAAAAAACAGGCCTTGGTCATAACGCGACGGCCAACGCCCCGCCTCCCGGCGGCAGCGAAACCATTCTGATTGTCGATGACGAAGAACACCTGATGGATATCGCCGTTCAACACCTTGAAAACCTCGGCTACAAAATTCTCAAGGCCGACAACAGCAATCAGGCAATGGACGTGCTGGCAGGGACCGAAAGTATTGATCTGATGTTCAGTGATGTCATCATGCCCGACAGCCTCAACGGCTATCAACTAGCCGCCAGCGCCATAAAACAATATCCCGGACTTAAAGTGTTGCTGACATCCGGATTCACGGCCCTGGACGACAGCAAAAAGGGCTGCGGCCAGGAACTGTCCGACCGCCTCAGCGCCGACCTGCTGAGCAAGCCCTACACGGAAATGGACCTCGCCCACAGGGTCCGAAGGGTCCTCGATTCCCAACAGGAATTCAGGGATTAGGGGGTTCCATCATCAGCGTCGGGTAGAGTTCACGGCGTTTGGGTGCCTTGCTCTCAATTATGACAATCCGAGCAGGCAAAGGTTGCATCGGCAGTATTGGGATCATAATTCTTTCCACAAGCATGGGAGTGGACGTGGTCTCCGTCCTGACGATCATCATCTGCTAGATCATATTTTTCATCTTCACCATTCCAGACGACACACATATCCCCAAACCAGAGAGTTTGATATCCATTGCGAATAGGAGGGCCGATTTTCACTGCTTCCATTATCGCCCCTCCGCCGATCTCTTTCCAAACATTGTCGATACGCTCAAAAACATTGCCACTGCAGCCAACGCTACCGCAGAAAGCTAAATGATCTACGCGGACTATGACCTCGTCCTGGCCATCCGAATTCAGATCAAACCATAGGTATTCAAGATCTTTGGACGTTACACCATCTTCCGCATATTCCTTGGCGACAAGATTATTAAAAAAAACGGCATACTCACGCACAGCATCTCGTGTGAAATCAAAAAATGAAGCGTTTTCATAGCCTTTCCTCATCTCAACGGAGGATGGCCAATCTTTTGGCAATAGATTTTGCCCGGCCCCAGGACGTAGCTTTGATGAAAATGAAGGGCTTTCACCATTTACCGCCGTAGCCATAACAAGGACCACGACGGTTAGCAGGGTCATTAAT
>CBFDEA010000056.1:0-7812 GCA_965603695.1 uncultured Rhodospirillaceae bacterium
ATAGCCAGGCTGAAGTGGAAGTTCATGGAATTAGTCGTGACACGTTATTTGAAAAAGGTAAGCCGGCTAACTGGGTGGCGCAACGTATGAATATGTGCCTGAAAGATCATACTGTGTACTGGGATGGTGGTGACTGGGACGCCTTCTGGCTAAGGCGACTGTTTGAATACTGCGTAGAGGAGGTAAGGTTCTATCAAGGTGATTTCACCCGATTCGCGCCAGAAGTGCCCAATGAGGTGAGAGCGCGGTTTAGCTCTCTGGCCTATGAGCATGCAGGTCAGGCCCATGATGCGGCTAATGATGCGCCCCAAGAAAACCCAGGCCCTAATCCGGCACCTGTTCCGGCGACTTATCTGGATGGCCTCAATGAAAGCCAACGTGACGCGGTTGAGGCCATTGATGGCCCGGTGCTGGTTCTCGCCGGTGCCGGGACCGGCAAGACCCGGGTTCTGACGACACGACTCTCGCATATTCTGATGCAGGGCAAGGCGGCCCCCTGGGAAGTTCTGGCGGTAACCTTTACCAACAAGGCGGCACGCGAGATGCAGCACCGTGTCGGCAGCCTGCTCGGGCGAACGACCGAGGGCTGGTGGATCGGGACATTCCACGCTTTGGCGGCACGCATCCTGCGCCGCCATGCCGAAGCGGTCGGTCTTAAATCGAATTTCACGATCATCGATCAGGACGACCAGGTGCGGCTGCTCAAGCAATTGGTCGAAGCCCACAACATCGATGAAAAACGCTGGCCGCCGCGGGTCATATCCAACCTCATTCAACGCTGGAAGGACCGCGGCCTGATGCCGGACGCGGTCAGTGACGCCGAAGGCTCAGACAGCGCCGATGGCAAGGCGGTGCTTATCTACCGTGAATACCAGGACCGATTACAGACGGTGAACGCTGCAGATTTCGGTGATTTGTTGTTGCTCTGTCTAGAGCTGTTCAAGGCCCAGCCATCGGTGCTGCAAGAATATCAACGCAAGTTTCGTTATCTTCTAGTCGACGAATATCAGGACACCAACGTCGCTCAATACCTGTGGCTGCGGATGTTGGCGCAAGGTCACAAGAACATCTGTTGCGTCGGTGACGACGACCAGTCGATCTATTCCTGGCGTGGCGCGGAAGTCGGCAACATCCTGCGTTTTGAGACCGATTTCCCCGGTGCCAAGGTGGTCCGACTGGAACGTAATTACCGTTCGACTCCGCATATTCTGGCCGCCGCCTCCGGCTTGATCGCGCACAACGAGGGCCGCCTGGGCAAAACCTTGTGGACCGATCTGAACGAGGGCGAGAAGGTCGGCGTGCGCGGCGTCTGGGACGGTGTCGAGGAGGCCCGCATCGTCGGCGATGAAATTGAGACACAACAAAACAGGGGCCATAAGTTAAACGACATGGCGGTCCTGGTGCGGGCCGGTTTTCAGACCCGCGAATTCGAAGAGCGCCTGATTACCTTAGGGCTGCCATACCGCATTATCGGCGGGGCCAGGTTTTACGAGCGCCTGGAAATCCGCGACGCCATCGCCTACTTGCGGGTGATCTCGCAACCGGACGACGATTTGGCTTTCGAGCGAATCGTCAATACCCCGAAACGCGGATTGGGCGACACGACCATTCAAACAATCAACATCTATGCCCGCGCCGAACGCATTCCCATGGTCGTGGCCGTTCACAAGCTCCTTGAAACTGACGAACTGCGGGCCAGGGCGCGCACGACATTGCAGGAATTGCTGAATGATTTCGGACGCTGGCGAACACTGGCGGCAGAGGTCGATCATGTCGATCTGACCCGTCAGGTGCTGGATGAATCCGGCTACACCGCCATGTGGAAAATGAGCAAGGCCCCGGAAGCCGAGGGGCGGCTTGAGAATCTAAAGGAGCTTCTCACCGCCATGGAGGATTTCGAGAACCTGCAAGGTTTCCTTGAGCATGTCTCGTTGGTTATGGAGAACGAGGAATCGACGGCTCAGGACAAGGTCACCCTGATGACCCTGCACGGTGCCAAGGGGCTTGAATTCGACACCGTATTCCTGCCCGGTTGGGAGGAAGGCCTGTTCCCCCATCAGCGGGCCCTCGATGAAGGCGGCTCTGCGGCGCTGGAGGAAGAACGCCGCCTGGCTTATGTCGGCCTGACCCGGGCACGAAAACGCGCGATGGTCAGTTTTGCCGCCAATCGGCGTATCTACGGAAATTGGCAATCGGCGATACCGTCGCGTTTTATCGATGAGTTGCCGCCGGAAAATGTTACCCAATCGGCCGATCAGGGACTCTATGGCACTGGCGGCGTGTCCGCTGGCTCCGACGACCGGGGGGCTTTCTTCGACACCACACGACAGCGCCAGCGCCGCCGGAGCAGTTTTTCCGAACAACCGGGACGTTGGTCCGGGCAGAAGACTGGTGGCAGCGATACAGACGCCGACGGCCTTAAGCTCGGTCAGCGGGTGTTTCATCAGAAATTCGGTTACGGCGCGATTATCGACATTGACGGCGACAAGTTGGAAATCGCTTTCGAGAAGGCCGGAACCAAAAAAGTGATGGCCGGATTTGTTGAACAAACGTGATGCCTTAACTATTTGTTGAGAAACGACGATTAGCCTTAACCTTCTTGAAAGAAGGAGGGCCAGAATGGCTTTATTTTTATCAGTAGCGGCATTTTTGTTATCGGTCTCGGCGGTCATCGTCGGCGCCGAGGCTTTGCGTCGCATCAACGGTCAGAACGAAGAATTCCTGAAAACCTACGTTAAACAGATTCGCGTCGATCTGGACGATAAGGACGGCCAACTGGTGACCTTGAAAAAGGAAGTTCAGGAATTGAAGCGGACCCGTCAGACAAGCCGTGAAACCCTGCGCCAGCTCGAACAAGGGGCGAAGCGCAATCGCGAGGCCGAAAGCCAACAGAGCGTCGGTGAGGCGGGCGACAAATACGGCGATTTCATTCCCAGCTCCGCCCCGCCCCGCAAACGAAGCGTCGCCTGAGTAAGAAAACGCCGAATTCAGTTGCGCCGAAAGGCCGGCTCCCTCATACCCTTGCCTGATGATCAATAAACCGGGAGACCTTTGGCGCGTCGAGGTTGCCGCGAGCGCGGCAAGCGTTAACGCTTTCGAGCAAGCGCTCGATCCGTTCTGCGAGACGATTTCCTGGTTTGCCACCGATAGCGAAGGCGAATGGCGGATCGAAGGGTTTACCCAGCATAAACCCGAAGGTGCCGCACTGGCCGCCGCCATGAGTGTCGTCGCCGGTGAATTCTCCATCCCCGTTCCCGAAGTTACGGTTATTCCGGTCGCCCCGCGTGATTGGGTTGCCGATAGCTTGCGCATGTTCCCGCCGACCGATGCCGGCAAGTTTTTTATCTATGGCAGCCATTACGATATGACGCTGCCGACGGGCCGTATTCCGATCTGCCTTAATCCCGGCCGGGCCTTCGGCTCGGGCGAACACGCCACGACCATGGGCTGCTTGCTGGCGCTTAGTGATTTTGTCGGGCGGCGGACGTTTCTAAATCCTTTGGACATGGGTTGTGGTTCGGGCATTCTCGCCATCGCCATCGCCAAGGCCTGGGCGCAGCCTGTGCGGGCCATGGACGTGGATATCAACGCGGTTCTGGTGGCCCGTGAAAACGTCCGGCGCAACGGCGTTATGCCATTGGTTCGGGTGTCCAGATCGAATGGTTATCATTCTCCAGGGGTTAAACAAAATGGCCCTTATGATTTGATTGTCTCGAACATTCTTGCCAACCCGCTTTGCCAAATGGCGAAGAAAGTGGGTGCCAATGTAAGGCGTGCCAGCAAGGGCGGCGGCATCGTCATCCTTGCCGGGTTTCTTGAAGCCGACGCCAACCGCGTTTACGCCGCTTATTATCGTCAGGGCTTCAGGCTGCTGCGGTCCTATCACATCAAGGGCTGGCGGACATTGGTGTTGCAGCGCTGAAAAAACTAATGCCGGGCGTTTTCAACCAACGTCACAAGTTCTAAGCCGACCCGCTCAATGACCGCCTGCCAATCGTCGCGCACATTTTGCCGGAACAGGCGCATGCCCGGATACCAGGGGCTGTCGTCGCGCTCAAGCAGCCAGCGCCAATCGGGTGAAAATGGCAGCAATGTCCAGATGGGACGCCCCAAGGCCGCGGCCAGGTGAGCCGGTGCCGAATCGACGGAAATAATAAGATCGAGGTTGATCATCACCGCCGCGGTTTCTGAAAATGATGTCAAATCCGTCGACAGGTCGATGACTTTAGAGCCAAAATTTTCAATGACTTCCCCGTCACGGCCAACCTGTAAACTAAAAAATTGAACATCGTTTAGGAGGCATAGCGGCTTTAACAATGAGGCTTCGATAGAGCGCCTGATGTCGTTTTTGTGGCCGGGGTTTCCGGCCCAAACTATACCGACGCGCAGGCCTTGATGCGCGCCAAGACGGGTTTTCCATTTTTCCACAAGTTCGTCAGGAACCTGCAAGCGGCCTTGCCAGGGGGGAATGCTTTGCAGCGTCGTTCCCAGCAGTCCCGGAATATCCATGAGCGGGGCGTGCAAATCGAAGGGACCGGGAGACTGACCCGTTTGCACCACGACATCGGCGCCTTCTAAGCGTGCGTATAAGTCATAAAGCGCGCTCGGGACTTCGATCATAACAGTGCCGCCTTTGTCGGCAACGATGGGAATATAACGGGCGAACTGGATAAAATCGCCAAGGCCCTGTTCCGGATAGAGGAAGAGGGTCTTGCCGTGAAAATCACGGCCGTCCCAATAGGGCTGCTGGTAGGCCCGCCGGGACTTGGAAAAATCCACCGTTTGCCAGCGTCGGGCATAGTTTCCCCAGCCGTTGAGAAAATCCCCGCTGAGCAATTGCAGGATACCCAGATTGCTATAGGCCTCGGCATAATTGGCGTCGCTGGCGATCGCCCTGAGGCAACACTGCATGGCTTCATCGATACGGCCAAGTTCCTTATAGGCATTGCCAAGATTGTGATGGGCCTTGGTATTGGCGGGAATCAGGTTGAGGGTTTTTTGAAAGCAGCAGACGGCCTCATCCAACCGACCCAGCTCCAGGTAGGCATTGCCAAGGTTATAGTGGGCATCGGCGTAATCGGGATTGATGCTGAGCGCCGTTTGATAACAGGCCACGGCCTCATTGAGATTTTCCAAACTGCGGTAAATGGCACCAAGGCTGCTGTGCGCCTCGGCGTAAGCGGGATTGATGGCCAGGGCCTGTGAAATCAAACCGACGGCAACGTCCGGTTTCCCCGTTTGATGGTTGAGAACACCCAGCAGATGCAAGGCGTCGGCGTTATTGGGGGCGGCCTTCAATATGTCTTGATAAATAGCATCCGCCTCAGACAGGCGGCCCGCATTGTGATGCTGTACGGCACATTCAAGCGTCTGCGTTTTATGTTTGTCCTGGCTTTCCATACCCGTGCATTTTCATCTGCAAAATTGAACGCATAACGACCCTAAACGAAAGCCCGGTGCCTATCACCAAAAAACCCCAGCCAAAGGGCTGAGGTTTTGTGGTGGGCATTTGTGGTGGGCACGACTGGGATTGAACCAGTGACCCCTCGCGTGTGAAGCGAGTGCTCTCCCGCTGAGCTACGCGCCCTTAGGTCTTTATAAGGTGGCCGAGGTATAGGGTTGCGCGTCCCTTGTTGTCAAGCGGCGCCAAGTTTTGCCAGAGTACCTGCCAGGTCGTCGAAGTGATCGATAATCAGATCGCCGCCAAGATTTTCCGCCGGGCCCTTGGTGTATCCGAAGCGGCAGACGATGACCGGAATAGCGGCCCCTTTGGCGGCGTTGACGTCGTTTGCGTTGTCGCCGATCATCACCGCCTGGTCGGCACCCAGCCCCAGTTTATCGAGCGCCGCCAGCAAATGACGCGGGTCGGGCTTCTTGATGCCGGGCAGGGTGTCGCCGCCGATGACGACCGTGAAAAATTCGGCAAGGCCGAGGCCGCTTAATATTTCCAGGGTCGCGACGTAAGGCTTGTTGGTGCACACGGCGAGGGCATAGCCTGCGTCCTGCAATTGTTTCAGACAGTCGGTGGTGCCGGGGAAGGCGACGGTCAGGTCGGTGCAGTGGGGTTCGTAAAATTCAAGATAGCGCTTGGTCAGGGCCTCAAGGGTGCCTTCGGGGACCGCCTCGCCGGTGGCTTCATAGGCGCGCTCGATCAGTTTCGGCACGCCGTCGCCGACCATGTCGGTCAATTCGGCAAGGGTTACGGCGCGGCGATTTCCTTCCGCCAG
The DNA here is from genome assembly GCA_965603695.1 of uncultured Rhodospirillaceae bacterium. GTDB lineage: Bacteria > Pseudomonadota > Alphaproteobacteria > Rhodospirillales > JABHCV01 > JACNJU01. The sequence continues at coordinate 6,228 of CBFDEA010000056.1, forward strand.
CAGTTTATTGGCGGCGGTATGAAGGTCCGGCGAACTGTCGATCAGGGTGCCGTCCAGGTCGAACAAGACGGCCTTGACCCGATTTTTATTATTCATTGCAAAACTCCGTAACAATCTTTGACTTGGCGGGGTTCCCGCCATGTGGCAAGTTCCACTCGAATTCCCTCAATACGGACGTACTTTTAAGGCAAAACCAACCATATGACCACGCCAAAAATCGCCGTCATCGTGCTCGCCGCCGGACTTGGCACACGCATGAAATCAAAATTGCCGAAGGTCATGCACCCTTTGGCCGGCCGACCGATGATCAGCCACCTGATGGAAACCGTCGCTGGGTTGGAGCCGGAAAACGTCTGCGTCGTCGTCGGCGATTTCATGGACGCGGTGAGCGAAGCAGTCTCACCGTTCCCCACGGCGGTGCAGTCCGAACGCCTGGGCACGGCGCACGCGGTTCTCGCGGCGCGCGAAACCATCGGTGATTTTGATGGCGACGTGCTGGTGATTTTCGGTGCCGACCCTTTGATTACGTTACCGACCCTGGATAGGCTTCTAGACGTGCGTGATGAGGGCGCGGCCGTAGCGGTGTTGGGTTTCAGGCCCGATGACCCCGGTCTCTATGGCCGTTTGATAGCCGCCGAGAGCGGTGAGTTGGAGGCTATTGTCGAGGCCAAAGACGCCACCGAGGAGCAACTCGAAATTGGCCTTTGCAATTCCGGCGTCATGGCCATCGACGGCAAGGTGCTGTGGAGCCTGCTTGAGCGGGTTGGCAGTGACAATGCCAAGGGTGAATATTATCTGACCGATATTATTGGCATCGCCCGCGCTGATGGCCTTGCCTGCGCCGTATCGGAAAGCGATCCGGACGAATTGATCGGCATCGACAGCCGTGCCGATCTGGCCGAGGCCGAGGCCATTTTGCAGGACCGCCTGCGGTTTCAGGCGATGGAAAATGGCGTCACCCTGACCGACCCGACGACGGTCTTCCTGAGCTACGATACGCACCTTGAGCCAGACGTTTCAATCGGCCCGAATGTTTTCATAGGCCCAGGCGTCAGCATCGGCGAGGGCGCGACGATCAACGCCTTTTGCCATCTTGAAGGGGTCTCCGTCAGTGCCAAAGCCAGTGTCGGCCCGTTCGCCAGGCTTCGGCCCGGAACAACGCTCGGCGAGGCCGCGAAAGTCGGCAACTTTGTCGAGATCAAGAACGCTACGATTGAGGCCGGGGCTAAGGTTTCGCACCTGTCCTACATCGGTGACGCGCACGTCGGCGAAGCGGCCAACATCGGTGCCGGGACCATCACCTGCAATTACGAGGGCTTTTCCAAGTCGAAGACGATCATCGGCGCGGGCGCGTTTATCGGCTCCAACACGGCGTTGGTGGCACCGCTTACCGTCGGCGCGGGGGCCGTCGTCGGGGCCGGATCGACGCTTAGTAAAGATGTCGATGCGGACGCCCTTGGCGTTACCCGCGCAGCCTATCGGCAAGTCGATGGCTGGGCCAAGACAAACCGGACCAATAAAACAAAGAAGAAAAAATAATGTGCGGCATTATCGGCATCATCGGCAAGGGCGAGGCGGCACCGGT
>CBFDEA010000057.1:0-7750 GCA_965603695.1 uncultured Rhodospirillaceae bacterium
TACCGGTGGCTGCGGCGGCCTGTTTTTCCTCGAGCCTGAGATTGCCCTCGGCAAACTTCAAATGTCTGCGACCGACGGCAATCGCGCCCGATGAAACGATCACCACTTGCTGACCACGGGCGTGCAGACGGGCAATATCGGCGGCCAATGCGGCCAGCCAGGAACGGTGAATGGTGCCGTGTTCCTCATCAACCAGCAGAGCCGAACCAATCTTGATGACGATGCGTTTGGCCGTCCCCAGATCAGATGTCTGGCGGTGCGGGCTCATGGCTCAAAAACTGCCCGTTCTTCAACGACGTTATCGCCGCGTTCCTCGTGGATAATGACATTTAGGGCACGTAATATTTCAGGCACGCCGAGGCCGGCGATGCCCGAAAGTTTCATCACCTCGGACCCGGAAGCCTTTTTCAGGGCCTTCATTTTTTCGGCGATATCGTCTGCCGTCAGGGCGTCGCACTTGTTCAGCGCGACAATTTCGATCTTGTCCTTAAGGATACCGCCGTAGGCATCCAGCTCGCCGCGAATGACCCGGTAGGATTCGGCGACATCATCGGCGGTGCCATCGACCAGATGCAAGAGCACGCCGCAGCGCTCGACATGACCGAGAAAGCGCGTGCCAAGGCCCGCCCCTTCGTGGGCCCCTTCGATCAAACCGGGGATATCGGCAATAACGAATTCTTCTTCATCGATGCCGACAACACCGAGATTCGGATGCAGGGTGGTGAACGGATAATCGGCGATCTTCGGTCGGGCCCGCGAGACTGCAGCCAGGAAGGTCGATTTTCCGGCATTGGGCAGGCCGACCAGACCGGCATCAGCGATCAGCTTGAGACGCAGCCAAACCCACAGTTCCTCGCCCGGCCAACCCGGATCAAAGCGTCTGGGGGCCTGATTGGTCGCGGTCTTGAAATGCGCGTTGCCGAATCCACCATCGCCACCGCGCGCCAAAACCTGCGACTGCCCGACTTCGGTAAAATCGGCGAGGACGATATCTTTGTTTTCGTCGAGAATTTGGGTTCCGGCGGGAACCTTGATGACCATCGTCTCACCCTTCGGCCCGTCCATGTTGGAACCCATGCCGTGGATGCCGCGCTTGCCCTTGAAGTGCTGCTGATAGCGAAAATCGATCAGCGTGTTGAGACCATCGACGCATTCGACAATGACATCGCCACCACGCCCGCCATGGCCACCGTTGGGGCCGCCGAAGGGGATGTTTTTCTCGCGTCGAAAGCTGACGCAGCCATTGCCGCCGTCGCCGCTTTTGATATAAATTTTCGCTTCGTCGAGAAATTTCATTCGCTGTCCAGAATAAAAAAAGGGGAATGGCTAACCATTCCCCTAAGACTTAATGCGAGTGAATGGCTGCAGTTGAATTAAACTGCTGCCGGCTCCACTCCAACAAAAACACGGCCTTCGGCCTTCTTCTGAAACTTCACATGGCCATCGACGAGCGCGTAGATGGTGTGATCCTTGCCGATGCCGACGTTGGCACCGGGGTGCCACTTGGTGCCGCGCTGGCGGATGATGATGTTACCGGGAACGACAACTTCGCCACCGAATTTCTTGACGCCGAGACGACGACCAGCGGTATCGCGACCGTTGCGGGAACTACCACCTGCTTTTTTATGTGCCATCTGACTCTACTCCTCAATCTTAGCTTTTGCCGCAGCCTTAGGCTTAGCTTTTGCCTTGGGTGCTGCTTCGGACTTGGCGGCGGCCTTCTTTGGCGCTGCCTTCTTCGCTGCTGCCTTCTTTGGCGCTGCTTCGGCGGCGTCGGCCTTGGCTGCTGCTTTTGCCGGTGCCGCTTTCTTGGCAGCCGCAGGCTTGGTGCCGGTGGCGCTGATGCCGGTAATACGCAGCACAGTCTGGTGCTGACGATGACCGGCCTTGCGGCGGTAATTCTGACGGCGCTTCTTCTTGAAGATGATGATCTTGTCGGCGCGGCTCTGATCGATCACCTCGGCGAAGACGGCGGCCTTGGTTAGATCGGCTGCGGCCGTTTTCGCGGCCTGGCCCTGATCACCAATCATCAGCACATCTTCGAGTGCGATGGTATCACCGGCTTCGGCAATGAGCTTTTCGACAATGATGACGTCGTTTTCAGCAACTTTATACTGTTTTCCGCCGGTTTTAATAACTGCGTACATGACAATTCCACTAAATGGGCGAAAACAAGCCCGTTTTATCAACAAGTTTTAAGGGCCCGTCGCTGCTTTCGCGGGGCCCTTGAAAAGGAGGCGGCAATATACCGCTAAAACCCCCAATGTCAACGCCATTTGGCAATAAATCTTAAGGCCAAAACCAAGCCTCAGAAAGGCGTCTCCACAAGGCAAGTCCCGCCCGGCGCTAAACGACACGCCGGGCGGTTTTGACTTTTGCCCTTGGCTTACATACCCAAGGCTTTATCGATGACCACGTGAGTCCACGCGCCGGACGGTTTCTTGGAGATAACCGGGTCGGAACCGCCACCCATCAGGGTCGCGACTGTGCTTTCGTAATCGGCCGGGTCAAGTTTACCGTTGGAACCGGCGGTCAGCTTGTTGATTTCACCCATCATACGAACCTGGTGCTTCTCAGTCTGGGCACCCGTCGAGTCGTTCTCGAGAACGATCATCGCGGCTTCTTTCTGATTGTCACGCGCCCAGGCCCAACCCTTCATGCTGGCTTTGACGAAGCGTGCCATCTTGTCGACGAAGGCCGGATTCTTCAGATTCTTCTCAAGAACATAGAGGCCATCTTCCAGGGTTGCGACGCCCTGGTCCTGATACTTGAAAACCACCAGTTCATCGGCACTGAGGCCAGCGTCAATGACCTGCCAGTACTCATTGTAGGTCATGGTGGAGACGCAATCGGCCTGTTTTTGCAGAATCGGATCGACATTGAAGCCCTGTTTCAGGACCTTGACGCCACCATTGCCGCCCTTGGTCGAGATACCCAGTTTCGACATCCAGCTTAAGAACGGGTATTCGTTACCGTAGAACCAGACGCCCAAGGTCCGACCGGGGAAGTCTTTCGGCGATGTGATGCCCGAATCCTTGCGACAGGTCAGCATCATGCCCGAACGCTTGAAAGGCTGGGCGATGTTAACCAGCGGCACGCCTTTTTCCCGCGACGCCAGGGCCGAGGGCATCCAGTCGATGACCACATCGGCGGCACCACCGGCGATGACTTGCGGCGGGGCGACATCGGGACCGCCCGGATTGATGGTGACGTCGAGACCGGCGTCACTGTAGAAGCCTTTATCCTTGGCCACGTAGTAGCCAGCGAACTGTGCCTGGGTCACCCATTTTAATTGCAATGTAACTTTTTCGGCGGCCATGGCGCTGCTTGCCGCGAATCCCACAGCCAAGGCGCTAAGCACCGGAATCAATCGTTTCATGTTTCGTCTCCCTAAATATCTATGCATTTTCTTTTTATCCCGCCTATCACTTCCTTCGGCGATAGGACGGATGCCAAAACGTGACGGCGCGTTCCATCATAGCCATCACACCATAAAACGCAGAGCCAGCCAGGGCGGCAATAAAAATCTCCGCCCAGACCATATCCACGTTCATTCTTCCCACTTCCGTAGAAATGCGGAAACCCATGCCGACAATCGGTGTACCGAAGAACTCGGCAACGATAGCGCCGATAAGCGCCAGCGTGGAATTAATTTTCAGTGCGTTGAAGACAAACGGCATGGCCGCCGGAATCCTCAACTTGAAGAGTGTTTGCCAGTAGCCAGCCCCGTAGGAGCGCATTAATTCCAGCTCAAGCCTGCCTGCCGCCGAAAGCCCTGACGCGGTGTTCACCAGCATCGGGAAGAAGGTCATGATGACGACGACGGCGGCTTTCGATTGCCAGTCGAAGCCAAACCACATCACCATGATCGGCGCGACGCCGACAATCGGCAGGGCGCTGACCATGTTGCCGAGCGGCAGAAGCCCGCGTTTCAGGAATGGCACCCGGTCAACCAAAATGGCGACGATGAAGCCTGCCCCGCAGCCCATGGCGTAGCCGCTGATCACCGCCTTCATGAAAGTCTGGACGAAATCGTCCCATAAAATGTCCGGCGAGGCGATCAACCTGATGAAAATAGCGCTCGGCGGCGGCAGCAAGACGCTTGGTACGCCGAAGCCCTGACAGCCCATTTCCCACAGGAACAGCAGCCACAGTCCAAAGGTGGCGGGAACAAGAATGCCCGTCAGTTGTTGACGCTTTTTAATCAGTGAGCGGTAGCGAGCGACTTCGGCGATCCCGCGCCAGGTTAAGGCCCAAAGGGCGAAGATATAGCTCCAGAATCCCCAGCTGCTACCGCCGTAGACACCGTCATCAATAAGATTTATTGCCACCAAAGTGGCAATGAAAACGAGGCTCAAAACGGCAAGGGCGGCGGCCACTCCACGAACGCCCTTAGCCGCGACATAGGCCCCCATAGCCGCCACGGCGACAAGACAGGCAAGACCCAGGGGACGGTCGCTCCAGGCCAGGGGATTTTCACCACCGGCCAGCGGCAGGGCCGCGGCAAGCACGGCAAAAGCCAGCGCCGCCAACCCGAAGCCGTCGCGTTGGCGGCTCATCGGGCCATCCCCATTTTCTTGAGCACCAGCCGCTCGATAACACCAATCAGCACGACCAGCCCGGCGGCGAGAAAGGCGGCGGTCACAAGCGCCGACCAGATCTGTATGGTTTGACCGTAGTAAGACCCGGCCAGAAGCCGCGCTCCAAGCCCGGCCTGGGCACCGGTCGGCAGTTCACCGACGATGGCCCCGACCAAGGCAATGGCGATGGCGACCTTCAGGCTGGTGAACAAATACGGCATGGACGCCGGCCAGCGCAGCATCCAGAACGTCTGCCAGGGGCTGGCGCAATAGGTCCGCATCAAATCCATTTCCAGCACACCGGGCGAGCGCAGGCCCTTAACCATGCTGATGGTGACGGGGAAGAAACAAAGGTAGGTCGAAATAATAGCCTTGGGCACAAGGCCCTTTAATCCTATCGCCCCCAAGACGACGATAATCATCGGCGCGATCGCCAGAATCGGGATGGTTTGCGAGGAGATCACCCACGGCATCAGGCTTTTCTCCAAGGTCTGATTGTGGACGATGCCAACGGCCAGCAGAATCCCCAAAATCCCGCCGACCAGAAAGCCCAACAGGGTCGAGGACAGGGTCACCCATGAATGGTAGATCAGGCTGCGCTTGGAGGTGATGTTCATTTGCAGGATGGTTTTATTCATTTCCACCAGCACCTGATGGGGGGCCGGCAGGATCGGTCGATCCTGGGCCATGGTGGCACGCACCAGATCACCGACCGACCAGTCGATTTTATGCGTCTCGAAGCGATCAATTTCCCAAGTCGAATTCATCCACACAGCACCGACGTACCAAAGTGCGACAAACAGCAGCAACACCACGCTGACCGGGCCCGTCTGCCCGGACATGGCGATGGAAAAGGCGGAACGCCTAGTCGTGCCGATGCTGGCGGCCTCAGTCGTCATCGCCATGCCCCGCCCGCAAGCCTTCGCGAACCCTGTGCGCAATGGCGACAAATTCCGGTGTTTCGCGGATATCGAGTGTCCGGTCGGTTGGGAAATTGCAATCGATGACATCGATGATACGGCCCGGACGCGGTGACATGACGACGATCTTGGTCGACAGGAATACCGCTTCGGGAATCGAGTGGGTGACAAAGACGACGGTTTTTTTGGTTTGATGCCAAAGCTGCAAAAGTTGCTCGTTGAGATGATCGCGGACGATTTCATCCAGGGCACCGAACGGTTCGTCCATTAACAGCAGTTCGGGATCGACACAAAGGGCGCGGGCGATTGAGGCCCGCTGCTGCATACCGCCCGAAAGTTGCCACGGATACTTGTTTTCAAAACCGCCAAGATTGACCAGCTCGAGATATTTCTTGGCCCGCTCACGGCGTTCGGCCTTGGCCACTCCCATGACTTCCAGGGGCAAGGTGACATTGCGTTCAATGGTCCGCCAGGGATAAAGCGCCGGGGCCTGAAAGACGTAACCATAGGCCCGCGCCGAACGGGCCGCGTGGGCTGAAATGCCATTGACCAGAATCGTCCCGTCGGTCGGCTGTTCAAGGTCGGCGATGACCCGAAGCAGCGTCGTCTTGCCGCAGCCCGACGGCCCGATGAAGGAGACGAACTCGCCGTGGTTGACCTGCAAATTGATATCGGCGAGGGCGAAAACCGGGCCGTCTGCGGTCTCGAACGTCAGGCTCAGGTTTTCCGTCTCGACGACACATCGAACGGCGGCACTGTCCGTCGCTTGTTGTTCTTCTGCCACTTCCCCCACCCCTTTTAAAACTTATCTGGATACGGCGCGCGGCGCTTTGTTTTTATGCGTGATCTTCATGGCGTCGTAATAAGGCGCGAAGGTCGGCCTGTTGATGTAACGCCCGGCCCCCCTGACAGTCTTAACCTCGCCGTCCTGATAGACGACATTGCCCTGACTGACCGTAACCACATTAATGCCTTTAACCGTCATCCCCTCAAAAATATTGAAATCAATATTCTGATGATGGGTATCCTTGGAGATGGTCCGCTCTTTTTCAGGGTCCCAGACCACCAGATCGGCATCCGCGCCGACTTCGATGGTTCCCTTGCGTGGGTAGATATTGAAAATCTTGGCGGCGTTGGCAGAGGTAATGGCGACAAATTCATTCATCGTTATCTTGCCGGTGCCGACGCCATGGGTCCACAGCACATGCATGCGGTCTTCGACGCCGCCGGTGCCGTTGGGGGTCAAGGTGAAATTGTCTTTTCCGGCGCGTTTCTGATCGGTGCAGAAGCAACAGTGATCCGTCGCCGTGGTCTGCAGCATCCCCGATTGAATGCCGCGCCACAGTGCCGCCTGATGGTGTTTTGGGCGGAACGGCGGGCTCATGACATGGTGCATGGCAAAGTTCTCGTCCGGGTGCCGATAGACGCTGTCGTCGATCAGCAGGTGCCCGGCCAGGACTTCCCCAAAAACCCGCTGGCCTTCGCTACGAGCGCGGGTGATCGCCTTCAAGGCGTCGACGCACGATGTATGGACGACATAGAGCGGCACATCGAGAACCTGGGCGATCCTGATGGCGCGGTCGGCGGCCTCGCCTTCAACTTCCGGCGGCCTGGATAACGGATGACCTTCGGGGCCGGTAATGCCTTTTTTAAGAAGTTCCTGCTGCAGATGAAAGACCAGTTCGCCGTTTTCCGCATGGACCGTGCAGATGGCACCGAGATCGCGGGCCTGGTTGAAACTGTTCACCAGGATTTCATCGTCGGCCATGATGGCACCCTTATAGGCCATGAAGTGCTTGAAACTGTTGACCCCGTAATCGGCGGTCAGGGTCTGCATGGCCTTTTTGACGCTTTCGTCCCACCAGGTAATAGCGACGTGGAAGCTGTAATCCGTGGCCGCTTTTTCGGCCCAGCCACGCCAGGTGTGATAGGCCTCCATAACGTCCTGCTGCGGCCCCGGAATAACAAAATCGATAATCATCGTGGTCCCGCCAGCCGCCGCCGCCGTGGTCCCGGTGAAGAAATCTTCCGAGGCCACCGTGCCCATGAAAGGCAGTTCCATATGGGTATGGGGATCGATACCGCCGGGCATCACGTAACAGCCACCGGCGTCGATGACCTCGGCCCCGCTCGGGGTTTCAAGGTCTTCGCCGACGGCAACGATCTGGCCGCCTTCGGTAATGACATCGCCACGCACTGTTTTATCAGCCGTGACAATTGTTCCGCCTTTAATATGTAGTGCCATTTCGG
>CBFDEA010000058.1:0-7677 GCA_965603695.1 uncultured Rhodospirillaceae bacterium
TGATCGTGCCACCCTTATCGGGGGCCGCGCCGAGGAGTCTGAAATCGGCTTCATCCCAGGTTCCGAAACTGATGATGCGGTCGATGCCTTTGGCGCGGGCGGCGGCGCTAAGGCGAAGGAAATGCCTGTTGTCGCGATTTAGCACGGCGGCGCCACCTTTCTCCAGGCCTGCAAAAATCTCGGCCTTGGCGTCGGCAATCGCCTCATCGGAGTCGAAGAAGGCACTGTGAACGGCCTCGACTGTGGTGATCAGGGCGACGTGCGGTCGCACCAATCTGGACAGCGGGTTGATTTCACCGGGATGGTTCATGCCGATCTCGAAAATTCCAAAGGCTGCGTCCTGCGGCATCCGCGACAGGCTCAGGGGGACACCCCAATGATTGTTCAGGCTGCCGACGCTGGCATACGTTTCACCCTGCGGGCCAAGCGCCGCCTTCAGGGCTTCCTTGGAACCGGTTTTACCGACACTACCGGTGACCGCGATGATGCTGGCCCGGCTGCGCGCCCGCGACGCCCGGCCAAGGTCTTGCAGCGCCGTCATGGTATCGTCGACTCGAAGCAGCGGCGCGGCTTCGACATTGACATCATCATCGACGAGCGCGGCGACGGCACCTTTAGCCAGGGCTTCGCCGACAAATTCATGGCCATCGAAATTGGGGCCGTGCAGGGCAATAAACAAATCGCCCGCCGCGAGTGTACGGGTATCGATGGAAACGCCGCTGGCCGACCAATCGCTTGTGAGCTGAGCCGATGTTGCCGCGGCGGCGTCGTGCGCTGTCCAAAGTGCCTGCGTCATAATCCGGCCTCGCGGACGGCCCGGTAGGGACAGCCGTTGGCTGCGTATTGCTGGTTGTTTCGTGACCCTTGCCGGCGACGATCAAGACATCGCCGCCTTGCAATTCGCCGATAGCCAGATCGATGGCCCGTGCCCGCCCGGCAACATCGCGGGCGCGCGGGCAGGCCGCCATGGCCTGGGCGCGAATAAGGCTGGCGTCTTCGCCGCGCGGGTTGTCGTCGGTGATGATAACGTCATCGGCCAGATCGCAGGCGACCCGACCCATTTGCGGACGCTTGCCGGCGTCACGGTCGCCACCGCAACCGAACACCACATTCAACTTGGCCGTGGCATGGGGACGCATGGCGCTCAACACCGTGGCCAAGGCGTCGGGGGTGTGGGCGTAATCGACATAGACCGCAGCGCCGTTTGCGCATTGCGCCACATGTTGCAGGCGACCCGGCACCCCTTGCAGGGTGTCCAGCGCCCGCACGGCGGCCTCAACATCGGCGCCATCGGCGAGAACCAGGCCCAGGGCGCACAAAGCGTTTTCGACCTGAAAGCCACCCGCCAGCGGCAGGGTGATCGTGTAAGCCTGGCCCATGACCATAAGTTCAAGGCGCTGGCCTGCGGCGACGGCCTCAATGTTATTTAACCGAATGTCTTCGCCGTCCCGGCCATAGCTGATGATCCGGCCCCGCACCGTTTGCCTCAGGTCCGGGTAAGCCGCATCGTCGGCATTGAGGACGGCGGTGCCTTCCTCGGCAAGGACTTCGCTCAACAAGCGCGACTTGGCCTTAAGGTAATCGGCCATGGAGCCGTGATAATCGAGATGGTCGCGGCTCAGATTGGTGAACCCGGCCAGCGATACATTGACGCCGTCAAGGCGGTATTGATCGAGACCATGGGACGAGGCCTCCATGGCCAGCTTGTCGACGCCGCGTTGGTGCAAGTCGGCAAGGCTTCGGTGCAGGTCGACCGGGTCAGGCGTGGTCAAGCCTTCGGGGCGCTCGAAGCCGGGTGCTGTGATCCCCAGGGTGCCGATGCTGGCCGCCTTGGCACCGAGGCTGGTCCATATCTGGCGGGCGAAGGAAACCACCGAGGTTTTACCATTGGTCCCGGTGACGGCGGCGATAGTGGCCGGTTGGGCAGCAAAAAAGCGCGCCGCCAGACGGGCGTAACTGCGCCGCGGATTAGCCGATGTCAGGACGCTAACCGTGCTCTCGATAGCGGTTCCAGGCGGGGCCAGGATGGCAACCGCACCGCCACTGATGGCCTGGTCGATAAAGCGGCGTCCGTCAACTTGCGATCCGGGCAGGGCGGCGAACAGGAAGCCTTCGCCGACTTTACGTGAATCACACGTAAGGCCGGTGACCTCGATATCCTGGATGGCCGTGGCACTGATCACTTCGTTTTGCTCTCCATCTATCAAGTCAATAAGACGCAAGGGTCAGCCCCCCGGGCCTTGCAGGAGCAGACCCCAACGACGCCAAACGGGGTTTGCCGGTCTTCAGGTCAATGTCACCTGGAAGCGTCTCGCCGCGCGGCAATATCCCCAACAGCGCGGCGATCTTTGAAACCATGTGGCCGACGACCGGGGCCGCGACCCAGCCGCCAGTGGCGTAATTGAATGTCCGCTTGGTGCCTTTCGGCTCATCGAGCATGGCCAAAATAACGAAGCGCGGTTTGTCGACAGGGAAGGTGCCGACGAACGATGAAATCAAGGTCTTTTCCCCGTAACGGCCATTGACCGGCTTATCGGCGGTGCCGGTTTTGCCACCGACCAGATAGCCCGGTGCGGCGGCGTTCTTGCCGGTACCGTTGGTGACAACAAGACGCATCAGGGCGCGCATTTGTTTGGACGTCGCTGGCGAAAGCACCCGGGTGCCGTTCGGCGGGGTGCCGCCGCGTTGCTTAAGCAAGGTCACCGGCAGGCGGATCCCGTCGTTGACCAGGGCGGCGACGCCATCGACCAATTGCAGCGGGCTGACCGATACGCCATGCCCGTAAGATATGGTCATCGTCGAGATGTCACCCCAGGGGGCCGGGTATTGGGGAATCCCGATTTCCGGCAACTCGACCGCCGACTGACGCAACAGTCCTAACTGGTCGAGATAAAATTTCTGCGCCTTGGCACCGACATCAATGGCCATTTTCGCCGAACCGATGTTCGATGAATAAACCAGAATTTCCGGCACCGAGAGCCAGCGCTTCTCGCCGTGGTAGTCATTAATGGTGAAGCGCGCGATCTTGATCGGCTCGCTGGCATCGTAACCGTCTTCGATACGAACCGTGCCGCTGTCCAGGGCCATGGCGGTGTTGAAAAGCTTGAACGTCGAGCCCATTTCGTAGACCCCCTTGGTGGCCCGGTTGAAGGCCGCCGTATCGATCATCGAGTCAGGAAAATTGGGATCGAAATCGGGCAACGAGACCATTGCGATGATCTCGCCGGTTTGCACGTCCAGGACGACACCGGCGGCGCCAATGGCCTGAAACTCGTTGACCGCCGAGGTCAATTCCTGCCTGAGCATGGCCTGAATGCGAAGGTCGATGGACAACTCCAGCGGCTCATCGCCTTTGTTCAGAGACGAGGCAAAATATTTCTCGACCCCGGCGATGCCGTTGCCGTCGATATCGGTCAGTCCCAGCACATGCGCGGCTTCACGACCATGGGGATAGACCCGGCGCTCGCCGCGCTTAAAGGCAACACCCGGAATACCAAGACGATTGACCGCATACAGTTGGTTGGGGGTCAGATTGCGGTTAATCCAGACAAAGCGGGCACGCGACTTCAACTTATGCAGCAATTCGTTGCGGTTGATTTCAGGGAACACCGTGGCCAGTTTGTCGACCGCTTCCTGCGGGTCCATAATGTCCTGGGGATCGGCAAACAACGACGCCGTCGGCAGCGACGTCGCCATGACCACCCCGTTACGGTCAAAAATATCGGCCCGCCCGGCGATTAGTTTTGCCGTCGGTATGGCATGAGCGATGCGCGGCTCCAGCCCCGGACCGAAGGCCGTCAGATCGACCAGTCGCACGGCAATGGCGACAAAGGCGATCATGAACATGACACCGGTGACAAGCAGTCTGTTGCGGCCGGTTTCCAGTGCCTGCTTGTGATTGCCCTCAAGCAGGACCGTCTCGTCAACCGGTATTGTCGGGTGGCGGGTCATGGGGTTTCCTGCCCTTCGCCCGCGGCCGTTTGAATAGCCAAATCCGATTTCGACTGATTTTTCTCAACCAGACGCGCAAGGCCATCGAAACTGACCATACGGGCCGGATCGGCAGGCTTCATGCCGAGGTAACGTTGCGCCAGGGCGCCCAGTCTTGCCGGATCGTTGAGGTGGCTCCATTCAGCTTGCAGGACATGAATGGACTGGTGTTCATCGGTGATCGACTTGTTCAGGTCGACCATTTCCTGCTCCAGATCCTGAACCTGATATTTGACCGAAAACAGGACAACGGAAAGGGCCCCGGCAAGAAGCAGAAAAAGCAATGTGGTATGGCGCATTGTCGTTCCCCCCTGCCTAACCCGCCGCGCCGTAGGAATGACCAGGCCAGGACGGGGAACTTGTCCGTTCCGCCGCCCTGAGCCTGGCCGATCTGGCACGTGGATTGATTTCGGTTTCTGCGTGACTGGCTTTAATGATGCCCCGCCGCATCAGCGTGAAGCTTGGTGCATGTTCGTTGTCACCGGCATCGGGAAGATGGCGGGACGGGCGCGGCCCCTGGCCGGAGCGTTTCAGCAGGAATTCCTTGACCTTGCGGTCTTCCAGGGAATGGAAGGAAACCACGGCGAGACGGCCGCCGGGACGGAGAATTTCTTCCGCCCCCTGCAGGCCACGATCGAGTTCGCCCAGTTCGTCGTTGACGTAAATGCGCAGGGCTTGAAACGTGCGGGTCGCGGGGTCGATGCCATCCTTCGACTTCTTGACAATGCGGCGGATCAACCCGGCCAGCTGGGCGGTGCTGGTAAAGGGCTGCTCTACCCGGTCATGGACGATGGCCGCGGCAATGCGGCGCGAGGCACGCTCTTCGCCAAAACTATAAATAATGTCAGCGAGTTCTTCCTCGGCCATGGTGTTGACGACATCCGCCGCGCTGGCTTCCGCCTTAAGCCCCATGCGCATGTCGAGCGGGCCATCGGCACGGAAAGAGAAACCGCGCGCGGGCTCGTCGATTTGCATCGAGGAAACGCCGATATCAAGTGCCACACCGTCGACCTTGTCGATACCGATGCCGGCCAGAAGTTCGACCATATCGCCGTAACAGCCGCCCAATACCCTGAGCCTGCCAGGGTAGCGTTCGGCTAACTGCTCGCCGGCCTTCAAGGCCAAAGGATCGCGGTCGATTCCGAAGACCCGACAATCGGCGGCTTCCAGGATCGCCGTCGAATAGCCACCGGCACCGAATGTTCCATCGACGTAAATAGCGCCGTCGCGGGGGCCTAAAGCTTCCAGCACTTCTTGCAACAGGACCGGGGTGTGGGCGGTGAGCGTCATTTTTAAGTCTCTCCGCCGGGGGTTTGGCGTGGCGGCAAGGTAACGCCCCTGGCGCGGGCCTGCTCAAGGCCGCGATGGCGATGTTCTTCGTGGGCCTGGGGTTGCCAGATCTGGAAAAAATTAACCCGCCCGACAAAACGCGCTTCGCTGGTAATGGCCGCCATTTCAAGCAGCTCGGCGGGAATGACAATGCGGCCTTCGGGATCGAACGCTGCGGCATGGGCGTTGTCGAGAATGGCGATCAGCAGATCGTCCTGTTCGGGGGAAAACATCTCGAGGCTGTCGTCAAGGCGCTGGGTCAGTTTGCGAAAGTAGGTTTCGCCGCAGGCTTCAATGGCGCTGAAGCGGATCGACGGATAGATGTAGACACCACAAAACCCTTCCCGAGCAAAGCTGTCGCGAAAAGGTTTAGGGACGGAAACCCGGCCCTTTTTGTCAATCTTGTTGACGTGCCTGCCTACCAACAGCGTCATTTCGGCCCCCGATGCCGTTTACTCTCCCACCGCGTCATTTATTGGGACTTCCGCCTGCCTAAAATCGTCAGGGTGCCCCAGCATCCGACGACGGCAGACGTTGATCCCCCCCAAAGGTATTGACGGGATGTCATGGGATACCATGGGGATTTATGGGAAGCAATGGGAGATTATGGGTTTTATAGGGTTAATAAAAGGTTTACCGGGGCCAAATTCGGGGCGGCAAGCCAGCTTCGAACGCCTTGCCGGACAACCAAGGCAGAATCCCCAACTATCGCCCGCCACTGCTTGCCAAACTCTTAAAATTCTGAGGATCAAATAAAACAGCGGGATAAAGGCGAAATTCGGTCGCCTTTATGGTCATTGTTTGAAGAGTGGTTAAGCTTGCCGGAAATTGGCATGACTTGGCGGCCATCAAAACTACGCAATATTTGTCATAAATTTGTAATGCCAATAGCCCAAAGATTTGTAATGCCAACAGCCCAAAGATAGGTCTACTATCATTGCGCGACTGAAACAGATACAGGGAAATTCAACCCAAATCTGACTATAAAAACGGAGGATATAAAAATGTTCAAAAACAAAACCACTCTCCTCGCCGGTGCCATATTGGCCACTGGCGTGATCATGACCACGACAACTGCCAGCGCCGAGACTCTGCGGCTGCTGACCTGGGGCGGATACGCTCCGGAAAAAGTCGTTGAAATGTTTAAAGCCGAAACCGGAATTGATGTTGAAGTCACCAACTCCAACAATGAAGAAATGATCTCTAAATTGCGCGCCACCGGCGGCGGCGGCTTCGACCTTGCCCAACCGTCCCAGGACCGCATTACCAGCGCCCAGGCCGAATACGGTATCTACAAGCCGCTGGATTTCTCCAAGATCGACAGCAGCCGGATGATTGCTTCGATGTTGGCCGGTACCAAGAAAAACACCATGTATAATGGCAAGGCTTATGGCGCGCCCCATGTTTGGGGCACCAGCGCCTTGACCGTCAACACCGCCAAGGCATCGGGCATCAAGGATTATCTGGATCTGTGCGATCCTAAATATGCCGGTAAAGTTTCCTACCGCATGAAGCGTCCGACGCTGATCGCTTTCGCCTTCGCCATGGGCATGGATCCGTTCGCCGCCTATAACGACAAAGCCAAGTATCAGGGCATCATGGACAAGGTCCAGGCCAAGCTGATCGAATGCAAACCGAACGTGAAGACCTACTGGTCGGGTGGCGACGCGCTGATCAACCTGATCCGTTCCGACGAAATCGTCGCTGCCATGGCCTGGGATGGCTCCGGCTGGAAGATCCATGCTGAAAAACCAGAAGTCAAAACCATCGCACCTGCTTCTGGAGCACTCGGTTGGATCGACACCTTCGCCCTGCCGAAAAAGACCAAGGCCGAAGCCGCCGCGTACAAGTGGATCAACTTCGTCATGCAGCCGAAAATTGCTGCCATGATTACCGAAGCCGCCGGCAACTTCACTGCCGCCGTGGATGGTGACAAGTATGTCTCTGAAGCCAAACGCAAGGTCTATCAGGATACTTTCTCGGCTGCCGCCATCGACAACATCAAATGGTACCCGCCGGTTCCTGCCGGTCTGGAAGATATGGAAGGCAAGGTCCTGGATCACGTCCAAGCGGCCAAGTAATACCTTCCTTCAATGAAACCCGGCGCACGGGAGATTATCCTCCCGTGCGCCGGTCTCTTTTATTCTTAGTCAACCTCATGGGGAGGGGCCGGTGCCTGACGACGTAGAGAACTTTGATCTGGAGTGCCGCGACTTGGTGCGCCGATATGGCCAGTTCGCCGCCGTGGACGATGTCTCTTTTGGCGTCCCTCAGGGCGATTTTTTTTCCATATTAGGACCTTCGGGATGCGGCAAAACGACGATCCTGCGCATGATGGCAGGGTTCGATAAGCCGACA